>JAGQPK010001332.1 GCA_020426755.1 Planctomycetales bacterium | reverse complement strand
TCCGGTTGAAGAAGCGGATTTGAAGCAACGATTTGGTGAAAGCTATCTCGCGTATCAACGCCGTGTGCCATTGTGGTTGCCTATGAGTTCGATCGAGCACGACTGTGAACACCACCGATATAAATGTGCACGCCTCTTCGGGCATGGTAACCGACTGTGAGGACTGCGGCTCGTTCATCGTCTCTGAAAGTTACTGGACGGGCGAGTTTCGTCGTACAGTTGGCTTCCGACTAAATCGTCAAGCGGATGTGGACGAAACGCGTCATGTCGCTGGAAATCGACAACAAGACGGTTTGCAGGCTGCTCATTTAAACGTGTGTATCCGCATCACTTCGTCACACGCTGCGATTTTCGCAAAGTCTGGTGGGTTGCTTTGGTGTTTTTGCTCGTGAACCGAGCAGTCAATTCTGTACATGCTACTCTTAGCGCAGCGTGAGCAAGGGGGGCAGCGCGAATCATCTAACAATTGCTGCGACGTAACGTCGTCATTCGGAGTGCCATTGAATATGAGCGCGACTCGTCCGGCTGATTCGTCTTCCGAGATGATCACCGAGTTGCTTCCCAAGATCCTCCAAACCATTCCCTATATGGTTTTCTGGAAAGACAGGCAAAGCCAGTACCTCGGCTGCAATGACGTATTTGCGTCGTGTGCTGGTCTGGCCAACCCGGAAGACATCATCGGTCTCTCTGACTTTGATCTGCCCTGGACGCGCGAAGAGGCCGAAGGCTATCGAGCTGACGATCGCGAGGTGATGGCGAGTGGCCTGACGAAGCTACACATCATTGAATCGCAACTGAATGCGGAAGGTGAACGCACTTGGTTGGATACCAGCAAAGTGCCGCTGCGCAACAGCGACGGCGATGTCATTGGCGTGCTGGGTATCTACGCCAACATTACCGAGCAGCGCGTCGCACAAGAACAGTTGCGGACTACGCGGCAGTATTTGCAGGATGCAATTGAGTCCATCGATGCCGGGCTCGTTATGTACGACGCGAACGAGCGGTTCGTGTTCTGCAACAATCGCTACAAAGAACTGTACGAATGTCCCGATGAGCTTTTTGTTCCAGGTAAGTCCTATCAAGAGATTCTAACCGAGTGGATGAATCTGACGCCTCAGATCGTCAGAAACCTCACTAGTGAAGACCAGCGACAGGCCTGGATTGAAGAACGACTGCTGGCCCATCGAAAAGCTCATACGGGCGCCTTCGAGCAGCGGTTGGACGATCGCGTGATCTTAATTAGTGATCGGCCCACGCGCGATGGCGGTGTGGTCAGCTTACGCACGGACATTACGCACTTGAAGGAGATCGAGTCTGATTTGCGTGAGGCCAAAGAGGCGGCTGAAGCTGCCAGCCATGCGAAAACCGGTTTCCTGGCGAATATGAGCCATGAGATTCGCACACCCATGGCGGCTATCCTCGGTTTCACAGATGTCCTGCTCGAAGGGCAGTGCAGCGCCGAACAAAACACGATG
>JAGQPK010001331.1 GCA_020426755.1 Planctomycetales bacterium | reverse complement strand
TCACGACGCAACAAATCTTGCCAACCGTCACCGGCCCCAGCCAGTGCTTCTTTAGTCGGGGAGGCCAGCTATTCGCTACCGACCTGATATCGCATCAATTCGGCGGGGAACGTCGCTTATGGGCGCTGGCAAGCGATTCCGTTATGAAACTCACGGAAAGTCCTCAGGAGTTATGTCGGTCCAGCTTATCGCCGGACGGGCGCTATCTGGCGGCGGCGGCGAGAATGACAGGCGCCGTGCACCTGTGGGATACCGCGACAGGTCGGAAGATTTGTTCGCTCGATGTCGGGCAAGCGAATTGTATCTTCGATCTCCAATTTGCACCCGACGGCGAAACGCTGGCCGTTTCCTCCTTTCCGCATGCCGTGATTTGGGATGTCAAGACACGCCGGCAGGTTGCGATGTTGCGTTCCGACGACAACATGGGCGGGATGCCCAGTATTCGCTACTCGCCAGACGGGCAGTTCCTTGTTGGTGGCACATGGGGTGGCTTGATTCGTGTCTGGCATGTGCCGTCACGCAAGCTAGTGACAGAAATTCACAGTGAGCCCGCCGTCTTCTGGAACTTCGCGTTTTCGGCCGACGCACTTCGCGTGGCTACCGCCTCTAGCTCCGGCTACACCATCAATTTCTGGGAGACGTTAACTGGCGATCGTGTCGGATACATCGTGTCGACAAGCCCGATTCGTGGCATCGAGTTCTCGCCCGACGGCCGTACGTTCGCCTACGCCAACAAGGAAGGCCAAGTCGTCTTGTCGGATTCAGGCGTTCACGACTCTTCGAACTAATTCCGTGTTACAGCGCGTGACTGCAACCTTACCAATCTGAGAAATGGAGAACCTTGACGTGCTCAACCTGACCATCAAACTGGCATTACGCTCAAGTCGACTGGCCTGTGGAATTCTCTTCGTACTGGCACACGCGACGCACGCTCAGACGCTAATGTTCGACGCATTCGATGACTGCGACGATGTGGAGTGGAGGCGCATCGACGGTTTCAATGGAAAGCCCTGGGGCCCCACACAATACGAATTGGTACCGGAAGCGTCGGGCGACTCATGCTCCTATCGCTTAGCGTCATCTGACATTGTGACGGACTCTGGTGAGCTATTCAGTGGCTATACGTACTCGGCATGGCAGCCTGCGGTCAGTTCGGACTACGACAACGGTTACGTGCGGTTAAGAGCCGTGATTGAGACCCAAGGAACGGGCGTCGGCATCGGCATGAGAAACGTCGGTTCGGCCTATACGATGGGACTGAATTCCGCCAATGGACACGCGTGGATAGTCCTTGCCGACGGAACAGCTACCCCGGCAAGTCTCGACGGGATTGCGTATCAATCGGGTTATTTTTCTCAGGCTGACACTTGGTGGCTGCAGGCGGGTGCCGATGGGCCTGACTTCAGCTTGAAATACTGGAAAGCTGGCGAGCCCGAGCCGCTGCTGCCACAATTGACAGCGACGGATGAGACCTTCGG
>JAGQPK010001330.1 GCA_020426755.1 Planctomycetales bacterium | reverse complement strand
AAATGCCTGTCATGGATGGCTACACGGCAACGGCGGAACTACGCAGCGCGGGTTACGCCTATCCGATTGTCGCATTGACAGCCCATGCCATGGCGAGCGATCGGGAACGTTGCCTGGAGTCCGGCTGTGACGACTACGCGACGAAACCAATCGATCGTGTCGCGCTGCTCAATCTAATCGAACGATACATGAATCATGCCGCAGACCAGACGGTTTCTGCACCATTGCCGCCGAGCGTCACGCAAGTCGAGGGGCCGTTCCAATCCGAACAACTGTCCGACAGCACAACATAACAACGTTTGTTTTTGCTTTTCGCTCGACGCGGCGAGTAAGTCCGCCGTAGCGGCCTTCGATAGATCAGTGCGTACTCACTTCGCAAGTGTGACGGAGCCAGGATATCTCGATGACACAGTCGAATGCAGTCGACCTGCTGCAATTCACCCTGCACGATCTGATACGGATCGGTGCGTGCGTCCGTGATATCGGCGCCAAGGCACGCGGCTTTGCTGCATTCAGCGAGCAGGTGACCGACTATTTCCATTCCACATTGCAGGCCCAAGACGGTACAACCGCTGCTGGACTGACGCGTTTCTTCATCACGAGCAGGTTCGACGAGTTATCGGCAGAGCTGCAGGGGCACCTGCGCCAAACGATCACTGATCCCATGCCGGATATGAAGTGTATGACGCTGGCCGCCACACGCGGAGACTTGCCTGAATGGAATGACGTGCGTCAATCCAGCGGCCATCGCGTGATTGCGCTGCCGAACATCGAGGTAATCGAACGGATTCCGATGATCTCGCGTTTGATGTTCAACTTGGGCGTCGATGTACATGGATTTCTGCGGTCGAGCAACGCGATTATTCTGAACAATCAACACACGGGCGTTTTTTACGTCGCGGACGCGAAGGGCTCGCCATACATACCTGCCCAGCAGGATTTCGTGGAAAAGCACGGCATCAAATCCGTCGTCGGCTTTGGTGACATTCTGCCTGACGGCAACTTCTTCGCCGTAATCTCTTTCTACAAGATACCGGTATCCGCTCAGACTGCGGAACTCGTGTCGCACCTCTCGCTGAGCACCAAGGTGGCAATGATGCCGCACCTACCGCAGCTCTCGGGAAAGTTTGGCGAGATTCTAAAATGCCAGTCAAACCTGATAGAAAACTATGAAGACATCGTGCTGCGTCAAGAAGGCATCGTGCATGACGCGATGGAACAACTGGAGCGTAGCAACCATCTCAAGAGTGAATTCCTGGCGAATATGAGCCATGAGATTCGCACGCCGATGACGGCGATTTTGGGATTTGCGGAACTGTTGGCCAGTGACACGCAGATGACGCGTGACGAGGCGGCTGGTTCACTTGATGCCATCCATCGCAACGCCAAGTACCTCCTGTCGATCATCAATGACATTCTCGACATGTCCAAGATCGAGGCCGGCAAGGTGACGGTCGAGCGAGTGTCGGTGGAACTAGAACA
>JAGQPK010000132.1 GCA_020426755.1 Planctomycetales bacterium | reverse complement strand
TTCGCCGAATGTGAGTTAGCGTGCGTAGTTCCCCCTCCCGTCGATGGCCTCCACTGCGCGCAGTTCGACACCGGGAGGGGGCAGGGGGAGGGAACCACAACGGACGCGGTGTAACGCAACGGAGATGCTGAAAAGTCGTGAGCGGAGCAGAAGTTTAGTGCAATTACCAGCTCCGCGATTGTCGCCCTCCCCCTTAATCCCCCTCCCGTGCTGCGAGTTTCAAGAACGTTGTGAGTCGAATGCGGGAGGGGGAACAGCGCACGTGGATCTCAACTGAGCGCCGTTGGGCTAGCGCCTATCGCGCCATTGGGCTAGCGCTTTTCGGCGGACTTGCATGAAGTCCCAGCCCAGCGGATTGGGCTAGGGCAATCCCTCCGGCCGTTGGCCTGAGTTGAGGCGGATGTTGCGGGCGCAACTGTGAACTCTTGGTAAACTGAGGCTCTGCGAAAGCTTAGTTTTGACGTGCGCCGTCAGGCGCTAGCTGCAGTTTGCGCCCCCACGACCGACGCGAGGGCGCGGTGAACTGTACGTTTGCATCTAACGAAAGTCGGTTTGCTATGCGTTTCCGAATCTTGTCTCGATTCAACGGCCCCCTTGGCGCTATGCTCTGTGTCCTGTTGGTTAGCTGGTTTGTGCTGCCCACCTTGACGACGAGCGGTCGATTGTCCGCGCAGACGCCAGCAGACGCCGGACTCGAAACGTTGGCTGCCGACGCCGAATTCGGTGCACCGGCAGACGACAACCCAGCCAGTGCCGAGGCGGAGGATGCTGCTCCTGCGTTGGACCTATTCAGCTTGATGCTGAAGGGTGGTTGGCTGATGATTCCGATCGCGCTGATGTCGTTGGCGGTGGGAGCGATCATCGTCGAACGATTGATCGCGCTGCGGCGCAAACGGGTGCTGCCGGCGGACCTGGTCGAAGGGCTGTCGGACCTGGGTGGCGTGCCCGGTGTGATGGATCCACGCCGCGCGTATCGACTCTGTCAAGAAAACCCGTCCGCCGCCGCGATGGTCATCCGTTCGATGTTGCTCAAAATCGGGCGACCGCAGTCCGAAGTCGAACACGCGGTAGCCGAGACCAGCAATCGCGAAGCCGAGCGTCTGTACGGCAGCGCCCGCTGGCTGACGCTGATCGCCGCTGTCGCGCCGTTAACCGGGCTGCTAGGAACGGTGTGGGGGATGATTCGCGCCTTCTACGATACGACGCACTTGGCGGCCGGACAGAACAAGGCGGACTTCTTGGCGCAAGGGATCTACGTGGCGCTGGTTACCACGTTGGGCGGATTGGTCGTGGCGATTCCGGCCGCCGTGGCTGCACATTACTTCGAAGGCAAAGTTGTCGCGCTGTTCCATGAAATTGATGAACTGCTGTTCAATCTGCTACCGCAAGTCGAGCGGTACGAAGGTCGCTTGCGGGTCACACCCCACTCGCTTGGCAATACGGACGACGATGTCACGCGTACGGCAGTTGCCCCCGACCCGCACAACCCGGCGCTCCGCTAACACGGCACACTGCACGCCCAGTTCACGAGTAAACGTATGACCGTTCGCATTCGCAAGAGTCGCGCTCTCGAGTCGCTCAGTTTGACGCCGCTGATCGACGTGGTCTTTCTACTGCTCATCTTTTTCCTGGTGGCGACTCGCTTCGCAGAAGAAGACCGCGAACTCGATGTCAAACTGCCGACGGCCAGTGAAGCAAAACCTCTGATGCTCAAGCCGAAAGATATTGAACTGAGTATTGACGAGGCAGGCAATTACTACTTGGGGGCCGGGCACGGCATGTCGTACACCGAAGTGGAAGCGGCTCTGGCCAACGCGGCTGTGAATAATCCGCTGAGCCAAACCGTTGTCATTCGTGCTCATCAAGGTTGTCGCTGGAATGATGTGGCCCGCGTCATGAACGCCTGTTATCGCGCAGGGTTGCGCGACGTGAAGACATCCGTAGCCGGTGGGAACTGACGCGCCGCGCTCGTGGCATCTCGTTAGGTTGTTTCATGACATCACGTCGCCAACAAGTCCGCAAAGTCGATCTGCCTAGCCGGCCGGTGTGGGAAGAGCGTCCCGCCGCGATGCAGCTCGCATGGTGGCTAGGTTCGCTCTATGCGTTGGGAATTGGCGGCTATCTGCTGCGCCGCGAAGGGGCGTTGACTGACGACCAATTGGTGTTTTTTCTCGGCACAGGTTTTGTTCTCACCGCGCTCGGTTCGCTCGCCTTGCCATGGATTAAGCGGCGCTGGTTGAAGCGAGGCTTCGTCGTCGCGCTGATGACGAGTTTGCTGTTCAACGCAACGCTCGCCTTTTGTCTGGCTCACCTCTTGTTGCGTCCGCCGTTTCCTCAGGAACAGGCACAGACCGTCAAGCCGCCGGATCCAGAGGAGGAGCAGACGCTGGCCGAGTTCTTTCCGTTGGCCGTCGATGGAAACGATCGTCCTGAGCTCGATCTGCGCCGTCCCGTGGTCACGGGGGAACCGGATTTGGAGCAAGAGGACAGGATTCGCAAAACAACGGTTGCCTTGCCTGACTATGACGAGCAGCGTCCCGATGCGACACCCCCAACGCCTGATCGGCCCGTGCCGATGACGCTAGCTCGGCGTGAGATGGCTGACACGGTGCCGCGGCGTTTCGATGCGGAATCGACCCTCAGTCGCCAAACGGCAGAATCGCTCGCGCGGCTGGGGCGTCCGGACGCGCCGACCGCCTTACGTTTGCCGCCGGCCACGGAAGCACCAACTGAATCGGCGAGTGCTCAGACACAGCCGGCTGACACACAACTGTCACAAATAGAATCTACCACGCCTCCGTTGGAGTCGGTGACAGCCGAGTCTGTGCCCGAGCCGCCACCGCCGACCGAATCGCCCGAGACGCCGACGACCGCCGATTTGGAGCGAGCTGTCGCGCAGGTCGAGACGCTCGTGCCTGATGCAGCACCGCCGCCCGCACTGGAGCGAGCGGACTTGGCGATGTCTCAACAGCCTGCCCAGCCGCGTCCGTTGCCGACTCCCGAAGCAACTGAACCAGCGCCGGCCGACGAACCCACCGAGGCGCAGGCGGTGGCAGCGCAACCCGTGGCGACTCCTGAAACTCGGCAAGCACTCTCGCCCGACAGTGAACCCGCCGAGCTCGATCCGGAAACTCCCAGTCCATTGCGGCCGGACTTGCCGGAGCTGACGCGCGCGATGCCTGCCGAACCGGTGCCGCCAGATGAAGCCATCACGCTACCGTTGGCCGAACGCGAACCGTTGCGTGCCGAACAAGTAGCGCCGACGCTTGTCGATGTCGAGAACGAACAGACGCAGCAGGTCGCCGAAACGTTCGTGACGGTGACGCCCGGCCTGTCCGCTGTGGAACGATCGCAGGCACCTACGCCAGCGTCCGTCACTTTGCCGTCGCCGGAGCTGACAGCGGCCACGCCGCGGCCGGTGATGCCGGTGCGCGGGCGGCAAGCACGTGAAGACCAAGTGCCGGGCAGCGCCGACATCGCGGCCTCCACCGCGAACGTCGCCAACGCCGCAAGCGGAGACGCTGCCCGCGAGATGACCTCACCGCTGAATCGCCCCACGCCCCGCGCGGATTCAATGCGTTCGTTGGCCACCGTGCGGCCGGAGGAGATGGCCAGTCAGGTGCCGATTCCGCAGGTCGGCGTGCCCTCGTCGGCCGCTGCCGCTGCCGCCAATCCCGCCGTGACCTCGCGCGGTGATGCCAGCTCCCGGCAAGGGATGAGCCAACTCGCCGATACATTGACACAACCTGGTCAGACGCAAATCGAGGTGGGCTCGCCGCAACCCTCGCCGTCCAGCCAGCAACGACGCACCAGCGGCGGCGGGCAGCCCGACGTTGTGCAGCCGTTGTCGGAACAGACCTCGCCCGTCCGACGCGTCGGCGGTGATGCGCGACCGGCGTTGCCCAGCGTGGTCGCCCAGCCGCAACTGACCGCGCCCGCCGAACAGCAGGGAGCTCCCATTGCCGCAGCATCCGCGCAGCAAACGGGTCGCGCGACGGCCGCCAACTCGCCAGCCGGTTTGGAGCAAGCGGATACGCTCGACTTGGCCGGCGCGCCGACCGGTCCGGTCGCCGCCTCGGAACCGCGACTGGCCCGCGCTAGTCTCGCGCCGATCCGACCCAATCCCGCCGCGGCAGATGGCGGTGCCGCACCGGTCGCGCGGCGACAAGCGACGGTGACGCCCGTGCCGACCGCTCGCGATGCCAACATCGTGCAAAGCGGGGCTGCCAATGCAGAACGCGATGCCGAACGGGTGGCTACCGACCAGCTCGTCCCGTCTCAGAGTACCGCTGACAGTGCGCGACCGACGGGGCCGTCTCAGCCGAATACTGCCGGCTTGGCCGCCGACGTGAGTGACATGAGTGAGTCAGTCGTTGCGAGCAGCGACTCGTCCAGCGGTCGTGTACCAGCGGCCAATTTGCGCCGCGCCGCCGCGACCAATGCCTTCGCGCCGTCCGTTGCCGAAGCCGCATCTGCAGCACGCAGCACCACGCGTAGCCGCGTGGCAGCTGCACCGGCAGCTCGACAAGCGATCGACGTTCCCGCCGTCGCAGCGCCCAGCGCGTCTGTTGCCGACATCGCACCGCCCGAGGTGTCGCCGGCCTCGCTGGCACGCGCCACCGGTGGCCGACCGACGCCCATTGATCTACCGCGCGGAGGCCTGGCGGTCGCCGTGGATGCCGTCGACGGAATCGGCGGACTCTCTAGCGACATCTCACTCGATGTAGGCTCTCTGTCACGCAAGGCACAACGCGAAAGTGAACAAGTTGTCGACTCCGCCGGCCGCTTCTTGCGACAACGCGTCGGCGGAATTCTGTCCGTGAAGACGGATGTCATCATTCCCGCTGCCGCTTATCAAACACGCATCAATCGACTCGGCGAGAGTCCCGCCGGTGGCAACGGTCGACCCTCCCCGAAAACGGAAGAAGCGATCGAGCTCGGACTCATCTATCTCGCTTCACGGCAATTGATCGACGGTTCATGGAGCCTGGGCAATGCCGGCGACGGCCATGACACCGATGCGCGACGCACCAATCCGCGTGCGCTGTCGTTGCAGTCGGATACCGGTGCCACAGGACTGTGTCTATTGTCGTTTCTCGGTGCCGGCTATCACCACCGCGGTGACAAGTATCGCGATGTCGTCCATGCCGGCCTGCAAAACCTGGTAGACCACCAAAAACCGGACGGTGATTTGTATGTGCCGCAAGATGCCGGCTCCAACCGATCAGCTTGGCTCTACAGTCACGCGATCGCATCGATTGCTCTGTGTGAAGCGTATGGAATGACACAGGATCCCGAACTGCTGGAACCAGCTCAGCGGGCCATCGACTTCATTGTCTCCGCCCAGCACCGACAGCGTGGTGGTTGGCGCTATCAGCCCGGTGTCGGCAGTGACACGTCGGTGTCAGGCTGGATGGTGATGGCACTGCGGAGCGCGGAGTTGGCGAATTTGAATGTGCCGCACGCAACCTGGGAAGCCATCGACAATTGGTTGAACCTGGCACAGGCTTCGGATTCGCAGTCGGAACTGTACCGCTACAATCCCTACGCGCCCAATACGCGCGAACAGGGCCACGGCCGGCGACCGTCCAAAACGATGACGGCCGTGGGACTCTTGATGCGAATGTATACCGGTTGGCGCCGTGACGATGCGCCGATGCTGGCGGGAGCGGACTACCTCAAGGACAATCCGCCGGCGATGGGCACGTTGCGCGATCCGCAACGTGATACATACTACTGGTACTACGCCACTCAGGTCATGTTCCACATGCGGGGAGAGTATTGGGAAGCGTGGAATCAGGAATTGCACCCGCTGCTCACATCCACTCAACTTCAGACGGGGCCGCTGGCCGGAAGTTGGGACCCCGATGCCCCGCTGCCGGATCGTTGGGCGAACCAAGCGGGCCGCGTCTACGTGACTACCCTCAACCTGTTATCCTTAGAAGTCTACTATCGACACTTGCCGATTTACGAGGACACTGCACGATAGTCGAGCGATTGTGACGAGTTAGTTTGCGAGGCATCCGAGGAGACACTGTCGGTGAGTGAACGCTGTGGACAATGTGACGCGGAACTCGTGCCCGAGGCGATGTTCTGTCACGAGTGTGGCGCGGCACGCATCGATAGCCGGGCCATTCAACCGCCGCGCCGGACGCGCGCGGCACACGGTCGCGACGACGATCTAGGCGACCGTATCGTGGGATCGGCGTCACGTCGCCGTCGCCGGCGGAGGTCGTGGCAGCCCGGTATTCCCGTCGAAGATGACGACACCGAACTGGAAATGTGGAGCGATACGTTTTCCGCCAAGGGACTAATCAACTTCTGGTTGCCGGCGATCTTACTGACGATTGCCGCACCGTTTGTGATCAGTGCCATGCAGTTTACTCAAGATGGTGTCCGCGCGGCTTATGCTGCGCTCGGACTGCTCTGGGGTGGACTGGTCGTGTGGCTCGTTTTTCTCAAACTTAATGACTACTACATTCTGACGTCGCAGCGTTTTGTGCACAAAGAGGGCATCTTGACGCGGCACACGCGCCGAATTGAAGTCATCGACATCGATGATATCAGCTACCGCCAAGGCATCCTCGAACGACTCGTGGGTGTCGGTACGATCGAGATCATTTCGAGCGACAAGACCGATCCGGTTTTTGAGTTGAACGGCATCGATCGCGTTCATGACGTGGCCGAATTGATGGATGAAGCACGCCGCAAGGAACGCATCCGGCGCGGGTTACATATCGAGTCGGTTTAGTTTTCCCTTTGCTGGATGGAGGTAGTCGTGTCCGCCGATACTCAACGACCGCGCGTGATGGCTGATGAAGAACTGCCCAATGTGTTGCGGGAACGATTGAGTGCTGACGTGGAACTCGTGCCCTGGAACCCGCACCCCGGTGCTGCCGAACGTGACGTGTCCGGCATCTTCACGTTTGGTCATCCGATTGTCGATGACACCATGTTGGCAGGCTTGCCGGCGCTCAAGGTTGTCAGCAACCACGGTGTCGGTGTCGATCATATCGACGTGGAAGCTGCCGAGCGACGCGGCATTCTCGTTGGCAATACGCCCGGCGTCTTGGATGGGGCCGTCGCCGACTTGGCGTTTGCTCTGCTACTCGCTGCAGCTCGACGCCTGCCGGAAAGCGCCGCCGTCGCTCGAAACCCGGCCACCGTGGCCTTTGATCAAATGCAACTCCACGGCCAGGAAGTCCATGGCAGCACGCTCGGTATCGTCGGCTTGGGCCGAATTGGTGCCGGCATCGCCCGTCGCGCGCGCGGCTTTGACATGCAAGTGCTGTATCATAATCGTCGACCGCAGGCTGACGTTGCTTCGGCGATCGGAGCGGAGTACGTATCGTTAGAGGCTCTGCTCCGCTCGGCCGATTTTGTAATCCTTTGCGTGCCGTTGAGCGAGAGCACACGCCGACTCATCGGGGCGAAGCAACTCGGGTGGATGAAGCCGTCGGCTGTCTTAATCAACGTCGCGCGCGGCCCGGTTGTCGATACGGATGCGCTGGTGACGGCACTTAATGCCGGCCAACTGTGGGCGGCCGCTTTGGACGTCACAGACCCTGAGCCGCTGCCGCGCAATCATCCGTTGTTGAGCATGCCGAACGTACTTGTGACTTCTCACATCGGCAGCGCTTCGCTGCAAACACGCCAGCGGATGGCTGACATGGCGGTCGAGAATCTGCTCCGGGGACTTGAGCTGCGTAAGTGAGAAGTCAGCGTTGGGGGCAGACGCGTGTCCTGATCGTCGCTTACGGTCGTTGTGCGTCAGTCAGTTCGCAATGCCGCTGAGTATCAAGGCGTGTCGTCGACGCGTGTGCCGAACGATTGCCACAGCGGCAGATGGATGTCGTCGCTAAAGAATCCAACTGAGCCGTCTAATCGACTGGCGACGACGCCACCTGGGTGAGCGCTACGAGCGCTGGCCCAGGTTTCGGCGGAGTCCGGCCCTGACGTGACGACTTGTTCGCAAAACAGTGGACTGCCACGCGGAATTGACTTGTCGCAGCCATTGATCGCATCGGGTTGCGTACTGTTTGGGCCGTACTTGTGCGTGTAGGTGCTCGCACCCATCGACGCCGAAGTCCAGACGCCGCGAATGTCCACCGAGTCCGCTGCGGGTCCATCCCACGTGCGAACTTCACTGATCAGGATGGTCTTCGAGCTGCTGGGAATTTTGTTGAGTTTGGTACCGATCTGATTACCCAGCTTCCATTCTCCAGCGATCAGTCCCTTGCGTTCCTTTTCCCTAAGTTCTTCGAAGTTTTCGATCAGCACGGCGTTCATTGCGCCAATCTTCAGCTTGTCGTCACGATTGTGTTGCACGTCGCGCGAGCCAACGATGGCGGTGCGATAGTGTTGCGAGCCCAGGCAGGCCGCGTAGTGACCTTTGCTTAGCCGATCAAAACCGGTCGCGGCGGATGTGTGCACTTTGGGAATTCCGGGCGCACTGGGGCAGATCATGAATGACGGGGTGACGCGTCCAAGTTCGCCGTCCATTTCCGGACAATCATCTGCTGCATGCCACTGTGAGTGCATGCAATAGGCGAGCGCACTGTAGCGCTGTTGCTCGTCGATAAACCCGAGGATCTGGCTGGCCCAATTGGGACCCATGCAATCGACGCCCGTTTCCCTGCCGAGCGAATTCCAGACATTCGCATCGCAGAGCGCAACGGCCGACGGCAGCGCACGGTGCGCCGTTTCGTAATTAATGATTGCGTCGACCACGTTCCGTTGGTTGTTGATGCAGTGAGTGCGACGCCCAGCTTCTCGCGCGGCGTTAATCGCCGGGAGCAACAACAGAATCATGATGGAGATGACGGCGATGACAACTAATAACTCGACTAACGAAAACGCACGCCGGGTTCGTTGCAGCATCGCTCAGCTCCTTGAAGAGGACGGATCTGACTGAACTGTCGGATGAGACTGATCGGTCGGATAACGGACCGATCAGGTACTTTGAAAGTAACAATCCCCCGGACGGTTGGCAAGCGCGAAAAATGGCGAGTTATTTTGTCGCGGGACTGTGGCCGCCTTGGCGGAGGCGGCCGCCGGCGGCAGAAGTACCGCCCAGAAGCAGCAGAAGCCCGGATGGTTTCGATGCACGGTGCGTTGCCTCGTACGCGCCCGTTTGAGACGCAGCGACAAGGTCGCTTGACGCGAACTTGCCGTCTGCATCGCGCTAACGTCGGAGCGTGCTGCCGTCCAATGTCAGCGCCACACGAACCGATGCTCGCGTGCGCAGTCAGTTCACTCGCTGAGTTCGACTGGCACAAGTGCAGAGTAGACGCTGCGCGGGTCGCCACGCTCTTCAATTGTCTGTGCGATTGTCGCGATCGTGCGGACGGGCTTAACCTCGATCGGCTTACCGTCGTTGACGCGAATCGTGACCGGTTCGTCCAACTTGCACATGTCATCGTTCAGCATGACGCCAATTTTCGCGTCGCTGGGAAGTTGCGAATCGATGGTGATCGTGTTGCCTTCGCGCGTGGCCTTGACTAACCAACCAGCTGCCGGCTGTCCAGCCAACACGCGCAGCCAGTAGAAGCGTTGATGGGTCACGTCGTCCTGGTGCCAGACGATTTTGTCTGGGAAAGGGTTCCTCGTAAACTGTGCGAGCCATTCGATTGCGACAGCATCTTCGCGATTCATCCAATGGCCTTTGCCCTCGTGAATATGCGTCGTGTGTACGTAACCCTTGGGGTCCTCCTTTTGCAACTCGTCCAATTGGTTGCCCCATTGCCGGGCAACCTCGTTGCGGTTGTAGGCCCCGTCGTCGCCGCCCATGTGAATGGTGAAAGGCAAGTTGCGCAGGCTGAGCGGTCGCGCTTCGTTGGGATGGCCAGCCATCATCGAGGCGGCAGCCAAGCGGTCGGCGAAGCGTGGGGCGACTTGATAGACACCGTCACCGCCTGCCGAGTACCCCAGCAGATAGACGCGATTCGGATCAATCTTCTCGAAGACGATTAGCTCTTCAATTAAGCGATCAAACAGCGGGTCGATGTGTGCTTCATGCCAGAGATTCCACGTGTCGGTCGGCGCTCGCGGTGCGAGATACACACCTTCCTGCGGCTCATACAATCCCTTCTGATTCTCCCATTGCCGATCGTTGACACGCGTGGGGGCGTTGCCACCTCCATGCA
>JAGQPK010001329.1 GCA_020426755.1 Planctomycetales bacterium | reverse complement strand
TGCCTGCTACCGATCGCGAAGGGCCATGATTCTCGACACTCTCGACCGCCTGCCACGCTATTTCCCCCTCCATCCGGGCTTCGAACTAGCGCATTGGCAGCTCACGCAGATGCTCGCGTCTCCGCCTGCGCCCAGCCGCTATGTGGTTGAAGAAGACCGACTGTTCACGATTGTGGCACAAGATCAGGGCCGCGGCTGCGACGCTTCTCCTTTGGAATTTCACCGGCGCTACATCGATATCCAGTTGGTGCTCGACGAATACGACTACATGGGCTGGAAACCGCTCGACGAATGTCAAACGATCAGCCAACCCTATGACGGGACGCGTGACATCGGGTTTTACGCTGATCGCCCCGCGACCTGGGTGCACGTGCCGCGCGGCAGCTTTGTGGTGTTCTTCCCGGAAGACGCACACGCACCGCTGGCCACCGCAGGTACGGTCACCAAAGCCGTGGCCAAGATCGCGGTGAAGTGGTGACGCGTGTTCCAGTGGTGACGCAGTGATGTCACCGCAATTTGATCTAGATTCATTGTCTGGCGAAACGCACCATTGCATGAAGTGCAATCGCCCTTACCGCTTACGGCATCGAGTTCCATCATGACGATTGCGTCCGATATTCCCCGCATCACTCTGCGACCAGAAAAGCAAGGCACTTTCCTCGCGCACCATCCGTGGGTCCTGGTGAGCTCCCTGGTGGGGCGGCCCAAGAATCTTCAGACCGGCGACGTCGCCGACCTTGTACTGCCGGACGGTCGCTTTATCGGTCGCGGACTCTTTCACGAATCGAGCCGTATTTGCTTGCGTCTCTATTCGTGGGACAAGGACGCTGCGCTCGATGACGCCTTTTGGCAGCACAAACTCGAACAGGCAGTTGCGCTACGCACGGAACTTGAATTGGACGATCCGCACGGAGCCGCTCGCCTCATCTACAGTGAAGGCGATGACTTGAGCGGACTGATCGTCGACAGGTACGGTCAATATCTCGTCGTGCAATTCACCGCACAAGTGATCTATCAGCGAGCTGACATGATCTTGTCATGGCTCAAAGAACGACTGCGGCCGGCCGCGATTCAAGTGCGTGTCGATGGGCGTGTGGCTCGAGCCGAAAAGATGGAACCGCAGCAAACGTGGGTGCATGGCGAACCGCCCACGGCACCAATCGAAATCATGGAGCACGGCATCCGACTTCAATTGGATTTGAACGAAAGTCAAAAGACCGGTTACTATCTCGATCAGCGCGACAATCGTCACGCTGCGGCCAAGTACCTACGCGGCCGGTCGGTACTGGACGTCTGCTGTTATCTGGGCGGGTTTTCGCTCGCTGCAGCGCGCGCCGGTGCCGGCGAAATCCTGGCGTTGGATACTAGTCCCCGCGCGATCGAACTGGCGCGTAAACACGCGGAACTCAACGGGGTCAGCAATATTCAATTCGCCCACGGCGATTGTTTCGAACAACTCGAAACGTTCGTCCAAACCCAACGGAAG
>JAGQPK010001328.1 GCA_020426755.1 Planctomycetales bacterium | reverse complement strand
TACTCCGTGAAGAGCCAGCAAAAACGAGCAACATTCATCATTCAACCAGCCGAGCAACGCTGCGTGCTTCGCCACAAGTTGCGTAATTCAATTCGATTAGCTGCTGCCAGCGTCGTCTCATTTCAACTGACAGACACACACCGGCAGGTGACACACACCGGCAGGTTATCCACACCAGCAAGTTATCCACACGTGGCCGGTGACACACACTGGCAGGTTATCACCACAAGCGGCCGGTGACACACACCGGCAGTTTGTCACCGGCCACAAGGAAGCAGACAGTCCGGTTCTTGGCTTACGGTCTCAGTCGCGTTGCAGCTTCATACTCGTTTCGTTATGACTTCGTTTCCTACGTTCGACGGGAAACGAGTGCGGGTGCGCGACATTCGCCTGCCAACAAGCTATGTCGCACGCCAAGCAGGATTTACGACGAGGATGAATTACCATGGGTCATCGAGCGAATTTGGTACTAGGAAATGCCAGCGGATATGAACTGTTCTACAGCCACTGGAGCGCGAACACTCTGCCCAGCGACTTGTTCTGGGGACCGGAACACGCAGTCGAGTTTGTTTCGAAGCAGCGGCGCGTGTCCGTAGTTGACGGATGGCTCGACACAATCTGGGCGGAGGGAGGAGCCGTCATCGATCCGCAAGAAAGCACGCTCTTGCTGTATGGCGGAGAGGACCTGCTGTATGATGTGCCGTTGCGGCGACTTTATCTACAAATGCTGGGTACAGCTTGGGACAACTGGACTATTCAGTGGGCCCATGAGGGCATCGTCGACATTGCTGAGTATGTGGGCGTGGCTCGCGAGCATGTGATTGCTGACTTCGATGGTGCACACGAAGCGACGCCCGTGTGGGACCACCCGCGCGAGAGAGACTGGCTGCAATGCGTTGCCACTATTCAAATCGGTGAAGAGCTCGCTATTGTCCCGCTGGCTGGACGACTTATCGAATACCTACTTGTCGGCCCGGAATTTGTATCCAGCGCTAGCACGGTTGAATCATTTAAGACGCTAGACGTTTCCGATTGGACGACAGAGTTTCCGCACGGTGGTATCCATGTCGACTCGAATCTGCGACAACTCGATTTCTGGATGGCACACGATTGCGCAAACGTTCTGCCAACCGTTACGCCAAAATGGCGTGATTGGACACTACGTTGGCATAAGGACCGATATGAATCGCATATCGAACGCGCCGCACCGGCGCTAAAGTTGCCTCAATTCTCTCCGAGGGATTTACTACCTAGGCTGCTGACGATCTTGAACCATCACGCAAAACCTGTGGATGTGATGGGGTTGGCGCGGATACTGGGTGGTCAACGCGGCGACGGAGTGGAAGTTAACCCATTTGCCGTCAGGGATGACCGAGTTTCCGTCGATCCGAGCCGTCGCAAGGCGATTCTGGCGCGGTGTGTTGCGACGCTGGACGTCGGGGATTGAGTGCGCTGAGTGCCGACGGAACAGCCTGTGAGTGCATTAT
>JAGQPK010001327.1 GCA_020426755.1 Planctomycetales bacterium | reverse complement strand
CGGTTCTCGGCCTGAAACCGTGGTTAACGCCAAAACGGCGAACCTCAAGTGACATTGTCCAGACGCTGCTCGTCGCTCAAGATTGCGGCAAGGTTCGCATGGGACTGGCCCCGAGTGGCCAGACATCGAGCGGCCTGTCGCCGTTCCAGCGCTGATGTGTTGTCTCGCAAGCACTTGCCACCAGTGTGCATCTCTCAAAAGCCAGCTCAAGATTGTGGTTTTCCGGAGCAACGGGGAGGCTGCTGCGCCCCACGTTGAGACTAAGCGCAGTCGCTTCATTGTGGCTCGCCAGATTTCTTCGATAATTAACAATCTTCGTGAGGCGCGCCGCTCCACCCCATCGCTTATCAACGGGAGCCGCTAAACCATTGGGGAGAACCGAGCATGTCCAACCTTTCCAGCCGAGTTGAATCGTTATTTGCCGCCGCCGCCGAGTTGTCAGGAGAAGCTCGAAAGTCATTCCTCGACCGGGAATGTACTGACGCGGACCTACGCGGACAGCTCGAGGGTTTGCTGCGAGCCCACGATCGCGTCAACCACGCGATTGACCGTCCGATCGTCCACGGAGACGAGCTGCACGCTACCTGTCAGGATGTTGCTCAGGCCAGCGGCGGAGTCATCGCGGGGCGGTACAAGCTTTTAGAACAGATTGGCGAAGGCGGCATGGGTGCGGTCTGGATGGCTGAGCAGCGAGAGCCGGTCAAGCGTCTAGTTGCAATCAAGCTGATCAAGCCCGGCATGGACTCCCGCGCAGTACTGGCCCGCTTCGAGGCTGAGCGTCAGGCACTCGCAATGATGGATCATCCTAACATTGCCAAGGTCCACGACGCCGGGACCGACGAGAGCGGTCGGCCGTATTTCGTGATGGAGTTGGTCAAGGGCTTGCCGCTCACCGAGTATTGCGACACCTGCAAGCTGACAGTTGAGGAACGGCTCAATCTATTTGTGCAGATCTGTTCCGCAGTGCAACATGCGCATCAAAAGGCCGTCATCCATCGCGATTTGAAACCGACGAACATTCTGGTGACGGAGCACGACGGCAAGCCGGTGCCGAAAGTCATCGACTTCGGACTCGCCAAGGCGCTCCACGCATCGCAGGTACTCACCGATCGGACATTGCACACCGCGTACGGCACCGTCGTCGGCACGCCTCTGTATATGGCCCCGGAGCAAGTTGGCATCAACGCCCTGGATGTGGATACGCGGACTGACATTTATGCGCTCGGCGTGATTCTTTACGAGTTGCTCACAGGCAGCACGCCGTTGGAAAAGGCCCGCTTCAAGGAAGCAGCCTGGGAGGAGGTAAAGCGGCTAATTCGCGAGGAAGAACCGCCCCGCCCGAGCACTCGTCTGTCGTCGGACACGACGCTGCCGGTCTTGGCCGCGAGCCGACAAGTCGATCCGGGACAATTGCGGCGCCAGGTGCAAGGTGAATTGGACTGGATCGTGATGAAGGCGCTCGACAAGGACCGCGGGCGCCGCTACGAG
>JAGQPK010001326.1 GCA_020426755.1 Planctomycetales bacterium | reverse complement strand
CTCCCCCTGAATCCCCCTCCCGTACTGCGAGTTGCAAGACCGTTGAGAGTCGAATGCGGGAGGGGGAACAGCGCACGAGGTTCTCAACTGAGTGCCATTCGGCTAGCGCCTTGCGGCGAACTGCACTTCTCGCCTTCGCCGCGTCATGGCCGCCAGACCGAGCAGCATGAGCGTGATGCTGGCGGGTTCCGGCACGACGAACACGTTGGCTCGCAAGTTGTCAATGTCAGTGTTCGCTTGAACGACTTCAGCGAGCGTCAAGCCGCGCAGCCAATCCAGCGATGTCGACTGTTGATCACCAGGAGCTGCCCACAACATCAGGTCGGCGTCCGCCTCAAAAAAGAATCGATCGCCATCTCGCAACCGCGTGAACTGATCGCTCAGAATAGCGGCGGTCAACTCGCCCACGCATGCTCCCGGCAAGTGATCTTCGGCCAGCACGCCTACCCATAGATCAATGTTGTCGACGGAGCCGTAGATCGATTCCAAAGCGGCTTTCAACGCCGGGTCACTCGTAATCTCTTCAAAGGATGTTACCGCGTCGAGTCCCAGTGCGAGCCGTGTCGTGTTGTAGTCGGCCAAACCATGATCGCGACCGCGCTGAATATTGAGTGCTGCCAGGTCCGTTCCGTTAGCAATCGGTCCACCGCCCGGGAAATTGGCGAAGAGTAGATTACGAAGACCGTCTGACATTTTCGTGTCAGTTGCTTCCTGAACCTGTTTAGCCAAGCCACGTAGAATCGGCTCCAGACCACCTTCGTTCGTCAAGCGACTCGGATCAAAGAAGCCTTCAAACAAATTGAGCGGCCCAGCGGCGATCGGCGTGCCGTCCGCATTCAACCGCAGTGTGACGCCGTTGATCTGGCTGTGCCCCATGCGATAGGCCGCCGTGGCAAACTCGTTGGTGATACTCGGATCTACATTTTCGTCGTATCCGACGTAGGACGGCAGACTTAATCCCAACGACGGCAGAAACTCGTTGTACGTGATCGCTTGAATCTCGGCGCCAACCAGCTTGCGAGCACGTTGATAGATTTCTTCGTCACGTGCAACCAGGTCTGAAGGCAGATCAGTATGAGTTGCATCGATTATTGTCGCCACGCGATTGTGCTCTCGCACGAACAGCGTGTGCATGGCCGTAAGTGCCGCATGCTCGTTCGCGCGAACGTCACCCGCGACAAACGTTGTAGGGCCAATGATGGAATCGTTGGCCATGCCGGGCGAGCCGGCGTCGCGAATTGTATCGCCATCCATATCCTGCGTGGGCAATAGATCGCCCAGCACGGGATCATGCGTCACCTTGAGCTGACCACCGGCAAAGCTCCGCAGCCAATCTGCGCGACCGGTGCCGCCATTGGCTTCCGATGCTCGACCACCGTACACGACGCCGCCATCCAGCCAGACGCTGATGTTGCTAACCTGTTCGCGCGGATTTGCAACTGAAGTGCCCGTGGTCGGATCGTAAATCGAACGGTCGACGGGAATGATGGC
>JAGQPK010001325.1 GCA_020426755.1 Planctomycetales bacterium | reverse complement strand
CAGCGGGTCGTGATTACTTGAGTGGCCAGTTAAATGTCGACGACGTCGACAAGCAGTTGCGATACTTGAGTCTACTCGAATTGGCACTACGCGACATGCGCGGTGTCGCGCCACCGGCACGCTGGTCGGACGTAGCAGGCCAGTTGTACGACTCTTCCGACGCGCGCATCAAGCAGTTAGCCGAGTCGCTCGGCGCTGTATTTGCGGATGAGCAATTGTTCCAACGCATGCGTGCCCGTTTGGCCAACGCTCAAGCGGACGACGCTGACAAACAAACAGCCCTCGCAGCGTTGACGCAAGATCGTTCGCCGCGCAACTTGCCACTCTATTTGGCACAGCTTGATCATGCCGAGTTACGAAGCCGCGTGTTGCCGGCATTGGCTGGCTATGAAGACCCCGCAATCGCCACGCAGATCTTATCGCGATTCGATCACTGGCAAGACGCCGATCGTGCGGTGGCACTGGAACTGTTGTGCGGGCGAACTACTTGGGCGGACAAGCTTCTCGATGCGATCGAGAGTGGTGTAGTATCGAAGAAACAAATCACAGCGTATCACGCACGCCAGATTGCCTCGTTGGGAAATGACAATCTCACAACCAAGCTGCAATCGGTGTGGGGTACGCTGAGCCGCACGTCGGACGAAGTCAACGCGGAGATCAATCGCCTGGTTGCTGCCTATGAAGGAGCGCCGCTTTGGGCGTACAGTGAAGCAGCCGGGGCAGGGCACTTTCAGAAGATATGTGCCACGTGCCATCTCCCGCATGATGCGCAACAGAACATCGCACCTAAACTGAACGGCAGTGGCTCGAAAGGTGTGCGTTACATCGTCGAGAATGTACTCGACCCCAACGCCGTGATTGGCAAGGATTTTCAAGCACGCATCGTGATCCTGACAGATGGCCGCACAATGACTGGGCTGATTGAAAGTGAATCGGATTCTGCAATCACCTTACGCACCGCAACCAACCGCGAAACGATCGCCAGGCGTGAGATCGAAGAGATCGAAACTTCACCGAACTCGTTCATGCCAACCGGACTACTCGATGCGCTGAACGATCGTGAGCGTCTGGAACTGCTGCTCTATGTGATGGAAATGAAGTAGCTAGCGGGCAAATGGCACGCTGAGATTCTGCCTGCCTGGAGCCGCGGTTCGCGCGGGCAATAAGAAACCGAGCTAACCGGTTGTCGATTCGTTTTATCCAAACAACGGGTGGTGCGTTGCGGCCATGCGGTGGACACGTTGCGACGAACGGTGAACGGCGGCTACGATTTGCTACGACCGTGCACTAGAGATACATGCCGAGATAGCCACCACTTTCTTCGGCGGCCTTTTGGATCTCTTCGATTCGTTCCTTGGCCCGCTGCAAATCACCGGCTTGGATAAATCGATCGAACTCAACAGCCACGGATCGTGCGACGCTTTCGGCGAACCAGTTCACAACCGGTTGGGTCAGCCAATCGCACGTTTCGCGAACAAGAGACACTTGTAGGTCAC
>JAGQPK010001324.1 GCA_020426755.1 Planctomycetales bacterium | reverse complement strand
GACGACACTGAGGCCGTCTCGCCGCCAGAACCGTCGGACGTCGAGGCGGTCACGCCAGTCCTTCGCTCGTTGGTAAATTCCTATGCCGATAATGATGACGATACCGGCGTCGAAGAGACAACAACAAACCAGGCTGACAACGTTCCGTCATTCGATGAAGCGACAGAATACGCGGACGCCGAAGCTTCCGACGAAACCGAGCTTAACGAAGACGCCGGTGACGACACACAGTTTGATGCCAAGCCGACGGGAGACGTAACCGAGGAACTCGCAGTAGATGCCCCGGCAACCGCCACGCCATCCAAATACGAGTTCTGGAGCGACCGCTTCGCATCCGGACTCTTGCCGCCTCGCGATACGATGTCGCGGGATGAACAGCCAACTGAAACGACAGAAACAAGCGAACCGGCAGCAGTAACGCTACCCGTAGCTATTGAGAATCCCGCGGATCCGGCGGAAGACCTGTCGCCAGATGACCAAACCGATCCGGCGGAACCACTCACTCCCGAGTTGGTCATCACAAACCCAGCTCGCTATCGGACTCCCATCCTGTTCTTGCTGAATAACCAGGTCATCACACTGCAAGCCGGGCAATCACATCGTCTGACGCTCGCGCCCAGCGAAACGGCCGTGCTGCGTTACCATCGCGGCGGCCCTCCTGGTCGCGAAGACCAGCGCTCACTAGGGATCGGGAACTTCGAGTTCGAGGTGCGGCGTGAACTGGGCTGGAATTTGACAGACAGCGCGACGCCTAACGCGACTCGATAGGTGTCACCTACTCCACCCGCAATTCATTGATGGGTGCGGCCGGCGTCTGGTCAGCAGGAGTCCCTTCGCCGACTTACTCGACGTTCGGCGGCGCATCGCTCACATCGTTTGACCTTGGATCGGTCGCCGGCGTTGGCGTACTTGGCGGTTCCGGAACAGTAGGCGTTGTCATTCGCTTGGAATGTTGCTGGGACACCACACACGGATAGCGCAGATCCGCGCACCCATTTGCATGACTACATGCGAACACGATTGCGCCGAACAGCGCAGCCGGACGCAAGCAGCGTAACGACCGCCAACAACCAAGCGAGCGAATTAGCTATTTAGCCCACCCGAACTATTCACAATCTGCATTTATATTGTGTGGAACCTACGATTGTTCACTGTCTCGGATCGTATAGTTCCCATGGTACGGCACAGTCACATTTGGAGATCAAACGCATGTGGTTCGGTATTCATCTCGTCAGAAACGGTAAGATCACGGCCGATCAGTTGGTCGACGCGATTGAGTCGCAACTTGGTTCGCAGGTCCAGATCGGTCACTTGGCGATCAATCGAGGCGTGATGAGCATAGATCAGGTAAAAGAAGTGCTGCTGAATCAGGCGGAATCTCAACTGCCGTTTGGACAAATTGCCATTAACCTGGGCTACCTCACGACACGTAGCCTCGCCGACCTGTTGCTTCATCAGTCGAATTCGGAGCCGCCCCTTTGCGAAGTGCTGGCTGACTTGGG
>JAGQPK010001323.1 GCA_020426755.1 Planctomycetales bacterium | reverse complement strand
AAATCTAAACTGAGTGCCATTAGGCGTTAGCCGCGGTTCTCGGCAATGGTTGACCTAGCGCCGGGACAAACCGACGCTAACGCGTTACGGCGAACTAAACACGATACGCCGCACAAGTCACGCGTGAACTGCTATTTCCAATCGGCTGGCTTCTTTCCCTTTTGATAGCTGCCGAAGCCATAAAATGTCGGATTGTACTCGCCCACAATCTCGACATTGGCCAGGGCTGGAACATCAAGGTCAAGTGCCCAGTAGCAACTGTTAACGAGTGCTCGCCGCAGATCATCGCATAACAGATCAACCGACGCTCCCATCGTGGTGCAGATGACCTTCGACGTTTTGTCTTTCGCACCAGTAAACTCACGCACCCAGAAGATAGGCATCATGGGTTCATTCTTCTCACCAGCTACCGGCGGATCTTCTGGTTTCATCCCCGTGAGCACTTGGCCGTACAGGAGAACTTGCGAATCTGACGGCAAGTTGCGGATGCCGTAGACGTCGGTTGGCCCCCAGACGTCCTTCACGCCACGCAAGATCGGGTGGTCTTTAAGTGATTCGTTGATCACGCCGCGCGTGCTTTCGACTTTATGGTGGCCATGATGACTGATCCACGTGTCACCCAAGACCTGCTGTCCAAAGCCACCGAGCCAAGCGCGGCTATTGAAACTGTATTTGGCGAACTTACTGTCTTTGTTGCGTGAGTAATTGAATGCGTGCGTGGCAGTGCGCAGCCCCAGGATTGGCTTGCCGGAGTTCACGAACGCATCGACATGCTCCATGTCGGCATCCGGCAGTTCACGAAAGCGTGTGGCGATGATCATCATGTCGGCATCATCCAGCGCAGCGATGCCAGGAATGTTCGTTTGATTTTCCGGATCGATCTCGCCTGTGTCCGGATTCAGCGAAAACAAAACGGTGCAATCGAATCCATGATGTGCGGCCAACAGGCGACCGAGCATCGGGAGCGCCTCCTCCGAGCGATACTCTTCATCACCGGCAATCAACACGATCCGCTTGCCTTTGCCCGGTCCTTCCTTGCCTTCATAATGCACCCACAGGTCGGATTCGGCCGCTCGCACAGCGGCAGTGACGCTGATCAGCGTCAGCACGATGGCCAGAGAAGTTCGAACACAGAACGTCAGCAAGTTGCAACGCATCGATTGTGCCTCATGGGCGTAGGGAACGACAACATTCGCTGGGCGACATCCGCCCAGGGCGTCAGCTTAGCAGTCCGCGCGATCACTTTCAACGAATCAGGCCCTCGTTGCAGTTGATGAACTCGTGGACTATAGTCGGCGCCAGCGGGTTTGTTTCGATGGGAAGGTGTCAGCGAGAACGGTCGGATGAAAGCAGCATATATCGAACAAACTGGCGGTCCCGAGGCAATTCAGTTCGGCGATCTGCCAGATCCCCAGCCAACTGGATCACAGGTGCTTGTCAAAGTCGCTGCCGTATCGGTCAATCCGATCGACACCTACATCCGCAACGGTGCCAACTATTGG
>JAGQPK010001322.1 GCA_020426755.1 Planctomycetales bacterium | reverse complement strand
TGATGTTCACGACCGATCTATCTCTCAAGCTCGATCCGGTCTACGGAAGGATCTCAAAGCGTTTTCATGAACACCCTGAAGAGTTCCAATTGGCATTCGCCAAAGCCTGGTACAAATTGACTCATCGCGACATGGGGCCCGTGTCGCGATTGCTCGGCGATGACATACCTGAGGCACAACTGTGGCAAGACCCTGTACCAAACGCCGATTATCCTCAGATCGACGCGCAGGACATCGCGACCTTGAAGGCACAAGTGTTGGCGTCCGGATTGAGCGTATCTGAACTCGTATCGACCGCCTGGGCGTCAGCGTCAACGTTCCGTGGCAGCGACAAACGTGGCGGTGCCAATGGAGCGAGGATTCGACTGGCGCCCCAAAAGGATTGGGACGTCAACCAACCCGCCGAGTTGGCCAAGGTGCTCGCGAAATTAG
This sequence comes from Planctomycetales bacterium, assembly GCA_020426755.1. GTDB lineage: Bacteria > Planctomycetota > Planctomycetia > Pirellulales > Pirellulaceae > JAGQPK01. The sequence goes on along the minus strand of JAGQPK010001322.1, from coordinate 1,073 downwards.
AAAATATCCAGCGAGAATTTAATCGTGTGCAAACGGATGGCACTCGAGTGTCCCTCGCGGACTTGATCGTGCTGGCGGGTAACGCTGCCATCGAACGAGCGGCAGCGCAGGCAGGACAAACCCTTGTCGTCCCGTTCGCACCTGGGAGAACGGACGCAGCTCAGGAGATGACTGACATAGAGGCCTTCGCACCGCTCGAACCGAAGTCGGATGGCTTTCGCAACTACGTCGCGCGAGAAATCGATCGACCGGCGGAAGAGTTGCTGGTCGATCGCGCCCAGTTGCTGACGTTAACCGCGCCGGAGATGACCGTTCTGATCGGCGGCCTGCGAGTGCTCGGCGCAAACTCCGGTGGTGGTCCACTCGCACAGTTGGGCGTGTTCACCGAGCGTCCCGGTACTTTGACGAATGACTTCTTTGTCAACCTATTGGACATGCAAACGACATGGCAGAAGTCACCTGTCTGCGAACACTTCTTTGAAGGAAAGGATTGCAAAACGGGAAAGCTAAAATGGACCGCCAGCCGCGTTGACCTTGTGTTCGGCTCAAACTCCCAACTGCGTGCCATCGCCGAAGTATACGCGAGCGACAACGCTCAGGAGCAGTTCGTGCGCGACTTCGTCGCTGCCTGGACCAAGGTAATGAACCTGGATCGCTTCGACTTGGCCCGCGCTGAACGTCAAGCTACGCACTAGCTGTACGTAGTCTTGAGCTTGAGACTAGCCAATCAAGTTCGCCGAAAGGCGCTAGCTGCGGTTCTCGGTATGAAGACGGCTCCTGTCTGGGCGAATCGACCCTTGCGCGTTACTGCGAACTAACTCACGGATGGTGAGCTCTTAATAATGGTGAGTTCCATTTCCCATCCGTGTTTTAAGGTCAGCGCGAGATTTTCAAACCAATCAATTGTGGAGACGAGGCTTCCCGCGCTAGAATAGCGAGCTGAGGTACACATGATTGGTGGTTGAACTGACCCGGTGGTCGCAAACAGGAGTTGAGACATGCTGCGCGTCGCATTAGGTGCGTCACGGCCGAATTGTGACAATTTGAATCGACGCAGCTTTCTTCAGATTGGC
>JAGQPK010001321.1 GCA_020426755.1 Planctomycetales bacterium | reverse complement strand
CGTGCCGCCCATCATGTTGCCAGACGGTTAGTTCGAGCGAATCCCAGTTCGCTCCCAGCAACTGCTGTTGCGACAGACAGCATACGGCTCCAATGTGATCATCAACTTCAAATGACGAGACCATCGTAAGCTCCGCCAATGGCCGCTCTGGATCAACCCGATAACGACAAATGCGAGACGGACCGCGTCGATGACTTGTCGACAGCGGAATCCAAACGTCGCCCGCTTCGTCTACATCCACGCCGCCTGGATGATCAAGCGTTTCACCCTGCGTTTTTGCCGGAGTGATGTCAACCTGCTCGACATCGCCGGTCATCCGATCGAAACGTAGCAGGTACGCACGCCTCGGAATCGACTCGCGCCGCCCTGTGACCAGGTAGTGTCGCTCCGTCACGTAGAGCCCTTGTGTATGCAGCAGCAGCGGTTGCCCGTCGATAACTACCGCCGGCAGCACGTCGGCGCCTTCGTAGACCAATTCGAGCGACTCTGCCCAACTCAGTCGAGTGATCGTCCCTTTCATGAACGCAACGCAGACTAATGCACACAACAGACGCCGCCAGTTCATGTGAAGCCCCCGGATGCTCTTTGACGCTGTCGCCACGTCGAAAAGTACAAGCCGATTTCCGAATGACGATCGCTGAAACTAAATGACCGTGCGTAATCATGAGCGATCATTCAGTTCGCCGTAACGCGCTAGCGTCGGTTTGTGCCGCCCAAGAGCTTCCACCGTGCGTGAACAACCGCGGCTTGCGCCTTTCGGCGAATTACTGCGTGGCATGATGGCTTCCTACACTTCGTGACTTCGTGGTGCATAAACGGAGTCGGGCAAGATCACGCTCGAAGCTCATCCCCAGTCGATCATGTCGAGCCGACATGCGGCCGGCAGTTCTAACTGAAATCGTTCGCCAAGCAACTCCGCCAGTTCGCTGCGTGACCCCACCTCGATCCGCTCCAACACTTCCCCGCTACGCCGATGAATGAATTCGCGATTGTGGAGTTGAATCCGCGTGCCATCGCGCCGAGCCAACGAAACGATCAGATTGGCGAGAAACTTGGATTGCGGGTTCCGACTGGTGTACCAGTGTCCTAGCTCCTTGTCGATCGCCGGCATCAGTTCGCCGGTGAACTCGTACACATCGGTCCAACCGCCGTAGTCGGCCTGGTGCATAAACGACGTGATCAGACCATTGTTCCGTTTGACAATTCGCCGTGCTTCGTGCGGCGTCTCCTGCGCGGTGTCGAACTTATCGATTTGAATCGGCGCGGTCGGCGTCGCGCCACCCACACCGCAATCGATCAGCCAGCGGACGCCGTCGATGACGACACAGAGAAATACGTGCGTCAACGGCGGCACGTCACCGGCCGGTGTACCGATCCACACCCGACCCGACAATTGGTGCACTTGAAAACCAATCAACTCCAACATCGCTGCCAGCAACGTGTTTTGCTCAAAGCAGTACCCGCCGCGCCGCTGCTCGACGATCTTGTCATGAATCGCTGCGACATCGA
>JAGQPK010001320.1 GCA_020426755.1 Planctomycetales bacterium | reverse complement strand
CATCGCGGCCGTCGCCATTAAAATCAGCGACGAGTCCGTCGTCGATCGGTAAGTCAATCGGCAGATCGGCAAAGCCAAGCATGGTCAAGCAGCGTCGATCCTCAAGTCGTTCAAGCCGTGGTCGTCGCATCGTCGTCACTCCTGGTCATGAGGCTGCATACGCTGTGGCTCATTCAAGGTCCGATAGTTTTCTGCGGGTACGCGTCTCCGTTCGAATGGCACAAGCTGTAGTCTCTTGTTTTACCGAAAGGCGTTCGTCGCATTTTCTTCGGTCGCAACACTCGTTAGCAGCGCAAACCGACGCTAACGCGTTACGGCGAACTAATGACTGTTGCAGCGAACTTAGCACTGGACGCAATCGTTCGACGACCGGCGGTTGCCATCAGAATTATCGTGAGCATGCTGATGCCCACGGGCTCCGGCACGGCAACGTGGTTCGAAACCAACATGCCGAAGGACCCATCCGTGAACTCGGCGCGCAGCAGCAGTTGTCCGCTTTCGTTGAAGCTGCTGGCGAGGCCATCCTGATTTCCACCGGTGCGAGATAGGAAATCGGCGCGGCTGACGACTCGTATGTCGCCGACACCAATGGAAACTTCGTCGCCAGGCAAGAGAATCGGCTTCAATTCGTGGTCCACATCGAAGGCGAAGACGCCATGACGCGGCTCGGCATCAACCCAGTAATCAGCTGCAAATGCGACTTGATTGCGTGCATTGAATTGAAACTGCACGCCAAACACATCAAAGGTGCCGTCGTCCGTGCCCGGGGCACGCTGACCGTCGATCGCGATCAGTTCGACGTCACCGTCGGACGTTTCGGCCCAGATGCCAGTAGATCGCGGCAGATCCGCGTCACCCCCGAATGCTCCTCCACTGAAGGCGACATGACCTGCCGCATTGATCGCGAGACTGCGAAAATCTTGATTGTTAAATAGAGCGGACGAGGTACCGGGGGCAATCTGATACGCCTCCGCCACTCGCTCCAGTTGCGACTCGCGACGGACGAATACGACGTTGGCATTCGGGTTGTTGAGCACGCCAGACGTGAAAGCCACATCTCCCATGTCGTTCAATGAGATGCCCGAGAGAAAGTTCGTGGGCAGCGGCCCAAACCGCTTGCCAGCGGCGTCTCCCGGAATCAGGTCACCTTGACGGTAGAGTAGGTCCAGCTGACCCGCATCCGAAAGCCAGATGCCGGTGTCGTTCAAGGCCTCTTTCGTATCACCGCCTTCGAGTTTGCTGCCAATGACGACGGCCCCACTGCTGTTGATGCGCGGCAGTGTAAATGCGGATGAGCTGGTGAAGTTGGTTCCAGCGGGCGTGCCGGGCGCTTGGCCACCGTGGTGGATCAAAAGTCTCAGCGAGTCGTCAACTCCCGCGTAGGTCACGAAATTGCTCGGACCGCCTGATTCATTTGCAACTAATGCGTTGACGAGATAGGGCCCCGCAGGATTTGCGGTCCATAGCGCGGCACGCCTTTGCGACCAACCAGGTATCGCGGCTCCATCGCTATC
>JAGQPK010000131.1 GCA_020426755.1 Planctomycetales bacterium | reverse complement strand
CTGTTTGTTGCGCCACGTGGCGGCATGAGTGACCTGATTACGGCACTGGCCGCAAAACTGGTTCGCACACAGATACGGCTTGAAACACCCGTCACGTCACTTGCTCGATCCACCGAGCAGGGCTGGCAAGTGCAAGCTGCCGACGGCTCGCTGGAATCGTACGACGCCGTAATCGTAGCGTTGCCGGTTACTCGTGCTGCCCAACTACTGGCGTCTGCGACACCGCAACTGGCGCACGAATTGAGCGGCATTGAGTGTGCTAGTTCCGCGGTCGTCGTCTGGGGGATTCGTTTAGATGAAGTCGCGCGGCCGCTCAATGCCTTCGGCTGTGTGGTGCCACCGCGGTCCGAGCGACCCGTCTTAGCGATCAGCTACACCAGTTTAAAATTTCCCAATCGTGCCCCCGACGGCCGTGTGATGGTCCGCGTGTTCCTCGGCGGTGCCCTCCGGCCGGAGCTGGCGGAGCTACCAGATGAGTCGTTGCATGAGATTGTCCGCGAGCAACTGCGGGAGTTGTTGGGGTATGCCGGCGAGCCCGAGATGACGCGCGTGGTTCGCTGGCCCTCGGCGATGCCTCAGTATCACATCGGTCACGTCGCGCGATTGTCCCGTATCAATGGGTTGCTTGACGAACAGCCAGGACTGGCACTTGCCGGCAACGCGTACGAAGGCGTGGGGATCCCGCAATGCGTACGCAGCGGCAGGCAGGCGGCGAAACGGTTAGTAGACGCTAGCGGCTAGATTAAGGTCAAATGCAGTCCCAGCCCGCTCTGCTAACTATTGCTCTACTTACTACGCTCTAATCCCCGGGGGTCACTATGATCGTTGGAGTTCCTAAGGAGACGAAACGCGATGAGTACCGTGTGGCGATTTTGCCAGTGGGTGTGGAAGAGCTCACGCGGCGCGGTCATCAGGTGTTGGTGGAGAGTGGTGCTGGGTTGGGGTCGGGGTTGTTAGACGAGCAATACGCAGCGGCCGGCGCTGAACTGGTTGACGACGCGGCTGAGGTGTTCGCGCGTGGCGAACTGATCATGAAGGTCAAAGAGCCGCTGCCTGCGGAGTGGGACTTGCTGCGAGCCGGCCAGATTCTGTTCACCTACTTCCATTTTGCTGCCAGTCGCGATTTGACGGAAGCGATGTTGGAGCGGCGTGTCACTTGTGTGGCGTATGAAACTCTCCGCGATGATCAGGGACGTTTGCCGCTGCTGACTCCGATGAGTGAAGTGGCGGGCCGCATGAGTATTCAAGAGGGCGCGAAGTATCTCGAGCGACCGCAGATGGGACGCGGCATTTTGCTTGGCGGTGTGCCCGGTGTCGCGCCTGCACATATCACGATTCTGGGCGGCGGTATTGTCGGTGCCAACGCTGCGCGGATTGCGGCAGGATTTCAAGCCGACGTGGCCATCTTGGACATCAACATGGATCGGCTGCGGTATCTAGATGACATTATGCCGGCCAACGTGAATGTGCTGTTCAGCGATCGGCATATCATTCGCGAAGAACTGCGGCTGGCGGATCTCGTGATTGGCTCGGTCCTGATTCCCGGCGCCAAGGCACCTCACTTGGTGAAGGCCGATGACCTCAAGCTAATGAAGCCCGGCAGCGTTGTGATTGATGTCGCGATCGATCAAGGCGGCTGCATCGAAACTTCACGGCCAACGACGCATAGCGATCCAACCTACGTGACGGAGGGAGTGGTCCACTACTGCGTCACGAATATGCCGGGCGCAGTGGGACGTACCAGTACGTTTGCACTGTGCAATGTGACACTACCGTGGGCGCTGAAGCTGGCCGCCGAGCCGCTTGATAGTGCTGTGGCCAAAAGTCCGCCGCTGATCGCTGCGCTCAACATCTATGACGGTCGAGTCACCAACCAAGCGGTCGCGGATACGTTCGGATTCGAGTACCAGGGGAAGTGAGTATCGAATGTCGAATGTTGAATGTTGAGTGTCGAATGTTGAGTGTTGAGTGTTGAGTGTTGAGTGTTGAGTGGTGAGTGGTGAGTGGTGAGTGGTGAGTGGTGAGTGGTGAGTGTTGAGTGGTGAGTGTTGAGTGGTGAAGTGCCATGCGGCGGTGATCGTTCGACGGATTTGACCACGGACAGTTCGCCGTCACGCCCAAGTCTGTGTTATGCCAGAGCACCACTTCAACATTCGATATTCAAAATTCGATATTCAACGTTCCCTTCCCATAACCGCTGCGACCGTGTTACATTCGGGCAGCGAATTCAAATGATTTCTCGGGGATATTGGTGGAAGGAAACGTGATATGAGCGGATCCCCAGTGCGCGTCGGCATTCTCATGGGAAGTGACAGTGATTGGCCGAAGATTAAGGGCGTGGCTGCTGCGTTGGACGAATTCGGTGTGGGGTATGAAGCCCACGTGATGAGCGCTCATCGGACGCCGAACTTGGTCGCTGAGTATGCAACGAGTGCCGAATCACGCGGCTTGGGGGTGATCATTGCAGCTGCCGGCGGTTCCGCTCACTTGGCCGGTGTCGTGGCGGCGCATACCGTGTTGCCGGTGATCGGCTTACCGGTGCCGACAGCCGAGTTGGGTGGTCTAGATTCATTGCTCTCGACGGTGCAGATGCCGGGCGACGTGCCGGTGGCGAGCGTGGCCGTCGGAATGGGTGGTCCGCGTAACGCCGGGTTGTTCGCCGTACAGATTCTCGGCACGGGGGACGCCGAGCTGCGTGCCAAGTTCACTCAGTTCAAGCGTGCGCTAGTCGACAAGATTGTCGCCAAGGATCAGAAGTTTCAAGAATCACTCCGAGCTTAGTTCACGGTTACTCGCCTAGTCACCGTAACTGCAGTTATTTCGCCGTAACGCGCCAGCGTCGGTTTGCCCCGGCGCTGACCATGATATACACGGATTGCGAACGGATAACCGCGGCTAGCGCCCTGCGGCGAACTACGCGACAATGCGACGGTTCTGAGATGTCGTTTGCGACATTTGAACGATAACGATTGGTGTTGTATGAGCATGCCAGCCAAGGTGCCGTTGAGCGTCAGTTGGGAGGGGCAGGAGGATGGCTTCCTCCGGCTGCTCGATCAGACTCAACTGCCTCTCAATGAAACGTATCGCGATTGTCGCACCGTCGACGACGTGTGGGAGGCGATTCGTTCTTTACAAGTGCGCGGCGCGCCGGCCATCGGGATTGCGGCGGCCTATGGCATCTGCTTGGGGGCTGCTGCCGCGCCGTTGGCCGCGGAGACGCGCCAAACCGAGTTGCAGGCGATTGCGGATCGGCTCGCCACAAGTCGTCCAACGGCGGTCAATCTATTCTGGGCGCTGGATCGGCAACTCGATTGTGCGCGAGCTATGTCGGAATCGGCATCGCCCGCACAGGTACGAACAACACTGCTTGCCGAAGCGCGCCGGATTCACGCTGACGATCGCGAGTCTTGTCACGCGATTGGGCGACATGGCGCGACACTCTTGGCGGACGGCTCCGGAGTGTTGACGCATTGTAATGCCGGTGGACTGGCCACGGCCGAATACGGGACGGCGTTGGCCGTGATCTATGCGGCGCATGAAGCGGGCAAGCAACTGCACGTTTACGCGGACGAGACACGCCCGCTGCTGCAAGGAGCGCGGCTGACGGCCTGGGAGCTGCAGCGTCACGGCGTGCCCACGACACTCATCTGCGATTCCATGGCCGCTCACGTCATGAAAGAAGGCCGCGTTCAAGCGGTGGTTGTGGGCGCGGACCGTATCGCGGCGAACGGCGATGCCGCCAACAAAATCGGGACTTACGGGCTCGCCCTGCTGGCTCACGCCCATCAGATTCCCTTCTACGTGGCCGCGCCGTGCAGCACGTTCGATCTGTCGTTGCCCACGGGCGATGGCATCCCGATCGAGCAACGGGGTGCTGCCGAAGTCGCGGAATTCTTCGGCTCACGCACCGCACCGCCCGGCATCCACGTTTATAATCCAGCCTTTGATGTGACGCCGGCACGCTACATTCGTGCCATCATCACGGAACGCGGTTTGATACAACCCGTCACGGCCGATCACGTGCGGGCTGTTGTCGGTTCGAACTGAAGCTTGCTAACGAGAGGAATTTGGAATGGTCCGCGTCGGTGTAGTCGGCTTGGGAATGATGGGGTTGACGCATCTGGATGTCTATCGCAAACGGAGCGACGTGAAGATCGTGGCCATCTGCGATAGTGATCCCAAACGTCTTTCCGGCGAAGCACAGGCCGCTGGGAACGTGGAAGGTCAAGCTCAATCGGGCGTGGCCGAACTGCAGGATGTGCAGAGATTGACCGACATCTATCAAGTCATCGGCAACGAAGAAATCGACTTGGTGGATATCTGTTTGCCGACGGACTTGCACATGCGCTTTGGTTGCGATGTGCTCAAGGCAGGCCAACATCTGATGATCGAAAAGCCGCTGGCCCGGCACGCCAAGGATGCGCTGCAGCTTGTGGAAGCAGCCAAAACCTCGCCCGGGATCGTCTTCGTCGGTCATTGCATGCGTTACTGGCCCGGCTGGACTTGGCTCCGCGATGCCATTCAAGATGGCCGCTATGGCAAGGTGTTGTCAGCCAAGTTCACGCGGCTTGCCAGTCACCCCGGCGGCCCGTTCTACACGAATGGTGCACGCTGCGGCGGTGCGGCGCTCGACTTGCACATTCACGATACCGACTTCGTGCAATTTTGTTTCGGTATGCCCACGGCCGTCACTAGCTTCGGCTATTCGAACATTACCGACGAACCCGACCACCTGATCACGCACTATCGCTACCCGGATGTACCAATGGTGATCGCCGAAGGCGGGTGGTCGATGTCCGCTGGATATTCGTTTCACATGGACTTCGCGGTTAACTTCGAACAAGCGACGGCCGTCTACCGCATGGCCGACTCCAGTCCGCTGACACTGTTCCGTCCGGGCGAAGCGCCTCAGTCGATACCGGTCGATCCCATCATGGGCTATGACCTCGAAATCGACGACTTGATTCGCTGCATCACGACGAAGACCAAGCCCACAACGGTCACCGTCGAAGACGCTTACAACACGCTCCGCATTATCGAAGCCGAGTGCGAAAGCGTGCGCAGTGGGAAGACGGTGGCGCTGTAGTAAGTAGAGTCGAGGGTAGCAAGTAGAGCATTTTTTCTACTGTTCTACTTGCTACTTACTACTAACTGTTCTCGTCACTCGGCGACGAACTCTTTCACGCTGCCGTCAGTGGCGCCGTCGACTTTGCCGGTGAAGACAATGGAGAGCGAGGCATCGAAGACTTCGACGATGGCGCCTTCGAGTCGATCGCCGCAGCAGTCAGCGCGGTTGTGAATGGCGATTTTGCCGATGTCTTGCACGCTACCGAGATCGAGCAACCACCAGGGGTTGGTCTCTTCGGCGGTGTGTGAAACCGAGCCCTTGTCGTAGACGCCGTCGACATTGCCGTCGTTGGCGCGTTTCGGCTCGTTGCCTTCATAGTTCGAAGATTGAGTTGCTTGGCCGGCAGTTTGCAGTTCCTTGCCGCTCGCCGTTTCGATGACTTGAACTTCGGCGAGTGACAGGATGCGTTTTTCGCCTTCGAGGCGGACTTTCACATAGCGTCCTTGGGCGATGGCTTTGGTGGGCGGGCCGGGCTCGGCGTCGGCACCTCGATTGATATAGAGGCCCGGAATGTTGGCGAGCAGTTGATCGGCGCCCGCTTTCGTCACCTCGGTTTGCCAAACGTAGAGCTTCTTCAGCTTCTTCAAGTTTTGTAGATGTGCCAAACCGGCGTCAGTTACTTTGGTGCCGTACAGATTGAGGTACTCGAGGTTTTCGAGTCCGCTGAGTTGAGCCAACCCGGCATCAGTGATCGCCGTTTGTTCCAAATGGAGTTTGGTCAGTGTCTTGATGTTAGCCAGGTGAGCCAACCCGGCGTCGGTCACTTTGGTGCCGCGGAGGTTGAGCCAGACGAGATTGGGGATGTCAGCCAAGGCGGCAATGCCGTCGTCGCCGACGTCTTTGCCGGAGAGGTGAAACGCAGCTTCTTTCTGATCCGTATCTTTGGCGATCGTGCGGATCGTGCCGCCCACCTCTTCGACCTTAGCGATCGACGCGGCTTCATCAGCCAGTACTGATGCGCAGGTGAGTAATGTCAGTGCGACGAGTGACGTAAGCCAATTGCAGAGCTGCTTAATCATTGCCTGTTGATTCCTCGCATAAAGCTAGTGCGGCGTGTGTAGGCGCGACGACGTGCGGGAGGTCATTGTTCGTGCGGCCTGTGGGCTGGTTCGTAGGAGAATCAATCTTAATGTGTTTGCAATCCCGATGCACGACAGTTCAAATAGATGAACATAGCCGGCTCTTATGTGGCAATCCAATTGCCAGCTGGGTTTATTTCGTCCTGGTGACTACAATTCCAAGTTGGCGATGTCTACCGTTTTGAGGGCAAAGCGGTCGCCAGTGAGTGGGAGGGGCAGAGATGGGGGAGCTTCCGGCAGATCGCTTCGACGTTGCGATTGTGGGAGCCGGTTTAGCGGGATTGACCGCGGCGCTAAAGTTGCGCGATGACGGTCTGTCCGTGTGTGTTTTGGAAGAAGCGGAAGACGTCGGGGGCCGACTACAAACTGAGGAACGAGCTGGTTTTCTGTTGGATCGCGGCTTTCAGGTGTTCCTCACGTCCTACCCGGAGCCACGGCAATGGCTCGATTTTCCCAAGCTTCAGCTCATGCGTTTCGTGCCAGGAGCACTGGTACGCAAGGACGGTCAGTTTCACCGCTTTGCGGATCCTTGGCGACGACCGAGTGCGCTGTGGTCATTATTGCGTTCACCCGTGGGCACGTTTGCTGACAAGCTCAAGATCGCGCGGATGCGTCGGCGCGTTTGCCGCTCGACGACCGAAGCGTTGTATGAAACACCCGATCACACGACGATCCAGGCGCTGCGTGGACAGGGGTTGTCTGAAAGTATCATTGAAAGCTTCTTTCGACCCTTTCTGGGCGGCGTGTTTCTGGATCACGAACTGACTACGTCGAGTCGTTTGTGTGACTTTGTCTTTCGACATTTCGCGTTGGGCGATGCGACGTTGCCGAGCCAGGGGATGCAGGCGATTCCGCGTCAGTTGGCAGACAAACTTTCGCCCGAGCAATTACACTTGGCGACGCCCGTCGGTCGCTTGACGGATGAGGGGGTGATGTTGGCCGACGGCCGGCGTGTTGAGAGCCGAATCACGTTAGTGGCGACGAATGCTGTTTCTGCTCAAGCTATGCTGCCGAAGTGTGATTTTGAGAAGCGCCAGCGTTCGGTGGCCTGTTTGTATTTTGCCGCAGACCGTCCACCGGTCGAAGAGCCCATCTTGATACTGAATGGTGAAGGGCGCGGGCCCGTCAATAACATGTGTGTGCCGAGCCAAGTGGCTCCGACCTACGCTCCGCCCGGCAGTTCGCTCATCTCCGTAACCGTGCTGGCCACTTCGTCCAAGCATCTGGTATCGCTAGAACGCGAAGTGCGCGATCAGTTGAAGCTCTGGTTCGGCGGTGATGTGTTGCGTTGGGAGCATCTGAAGACAGATTGGATTCCCGAGGCGTTGCCGCGGCAGGCGGCTCCCGCGCTGACGCCCGTAGTCAAGCCGCCACAAGTTTCCGACCGCGTCTTCGTATGTGGCGATCATCGGCATACTGCGTCGATACAAGGCGCCATGGAATCGGGCCGTTTGGCAGCACAAGCGATTACACAGAAGCTGCGCATTTCGGTTGCGTCGTGATGTGGTCGAGTTCGGTTTTGGGAGTGGGGCTTTGAAGTGCGGCCGCGCAGCTGCCGCTTTCAAACGAAGCAGGTCAGCTTGAGTTGTCGGTGTACCCTATCGTGTGCAACGGCCAGCTTCCGGCTTCTCTGGCGACCCTTTGCTCTTTGAAAAGCGATAGCTGCGCGATCGCACTCCAAAGATGATCCCGTTAGTAGTCTTGGCCGCTCTCTTGCGTCGATAATCTCTGTTTAACGCTACATACGCTTGACAACGGTGGCGTTGGCCGTTCGGCTAACTGTTTACGGTGGGGGCGGCGAATTGCTGTGTACATTCCGCTCACCGTACCTGGATAGGTGTGCTCGACCGCTGATTTAAAGTCGCGGTGAGCCTGATCATGCATAGGAGACACCGATGTCATCACTTCTGGAAATGTTGGGTGGTCAGTTGGCGGGCGGCGGTTCAGCGGCGATTGCACGTCAGTTGGGAGTCGATCAAAAACAAGCAGAGACGGCAATCGGAGCGGCGTTGCCCACGCTGCTGGAAGCATTGCAGCGTCGTGCCGAGCAGCCAGAGACGGCTGCTGGCCTGAATAAAGCATTAGAGAACGATCACGACGGCAGTTTGCTTGATAACCTGGCCGGATATTTGGAACGCGGCGAAGGCGGTGCGCGTGCAGTCGCCGGTGACCGAATTCTGGGGCACTTGCTAGGTGAACGACAGGATCGCGTGGCCAACGGTATCGCCGGTATCGCAGGGCTGAACGCAACTCAGTCAATGAAATTGATGGCCATGTTAGCGCCGATGTTGATGGGTGCACTGGGCCGACGTAAACGCGAACAGAATCTCGGCCAAGGTCAACTGAGCGACATCTTGCGACAAGAGAACGATGCATTCCGACAAGGTGACAGCGCACAGGCGTCGATCTTCGGTCGCTTGCTGGACCAAGACGGTGATGGCGACTTTGACGCTAAGGACATGATGAAGCTGGGTGCGTCTATGATCGGTCGCATGTTTAAACGGCAGTAGCCGTCAATTGTCCGAGCAGTCGGATCCGACAGCACAGTCAGATCCGACATGCGTGGACGGATCGGTTGGATTGACTGATCCATTCGTGAGTCATCGTGGCTGAAAAACACCACAACCCCGGCGACGGATGCTGCATAAATGACACACGCCATAGCTCCGGTTACGAACTAGAGTTGGGAAAGTCTCTGGCACCATGAGCAGGTTGCCGTTACCACTCTTGTTTGAACTGAGGACGCCGATGGCGAGTCGAAACAAACGCAAGAAAGTGATTGTGCACAAGCAGATTCAATTGACGCTCGTGCGACGCTTGATGCTGCACTGGGGAATTTTCGTCGCTGTAACCTGTCTCGTCGCCACCTTCATTCAGTTCCTGATGGATCCCCTACAATCGAAGGACGAGGTGGCCTACCGGTTTCGTTTGACGGTTGGCTCCATGCTTTTGGTGGCAGGCTGTTTGGCTCCAATCTTCATTCGTGACACGATTCGTCTGAGCCATCGCGTCGTGGGGCCGTTAATCCGGTTGCGTCGGGCGTTTCAAGAAGTGGAACCTGGTGCGGTTGCTGGCCGTATCGCTCTTCGCAAGACCGATTACTGGCAAGAGTTGATCGCCGACTACAACGCCATGCTGGAACGACTCGACTTGCCCGCCAATGAGACGGAAGTGGAGGACGGTGGAGAGAATGCTCCGGCCACCGTGGACGCTACCGCGTAGGGCTGAGTCTGAGCGCTAACTGCGTCGCCCACCGATCCACCATCCTCTACTACTCGCTCGAGATTATTCCTTCCATGTGTTTGCTCAAACGAAAGCGGAAGACGCGTCGCAACGGTTTGGCCGTCGTTGAGTTTGCCGTCATGCTCCCGATATTGACGCTGATCGTTTTCGCGACGATCGAAGCCACTTCGATGATCTTCCTGCAGCAGTCGCTGGAGATTGCCGCATACGAGGGTACTCGGGCTTCACTCGTGCCGGACGCTACTGAGTCCGAAGTGTCGGACATTGTGGACGAGATTTTGAATGCGCGCGGCGTGCAGAGCGCCACCGTCACCGTCGATCCGCTGGACTTCAATTCGCAGCCCTATGGGACGTTCATTCACGTCTCGGTATCCGCTCCCTGCAATGACAACAGCTTGTTAGCGCCTTGGTTTTACCGCGGTCGAACGTTGACTGCGGATGTCGAGATGATGAAAGAGTACTAAACACGATGACGCATCTTTGTTCCACTTCCGTTGTTACTCGTCGTTCATCCCGTCGCGGTTCAGTGCTCGTCTTACTGGCATTCCTGTTGCCGGTGGCGGTGCTGCTCTCCGCATTTGCCATCAACTATGCCTACATGGATTTGTGCCGGACCGAAATGGTCGTGGCGACCGACGCCGCGACGCGCGCTGCCGGTCGTGAGTTGGCGTTAACTGGCGACATGGATGCGGCAGTCCTGGCCGCACGCAATGCCGCTCAACGCAACACCATCGCCGGTGAGGCACCGACTTTAGAGGACGAGGATTTTGTCTTTGGGCGTTCG
>JAGQPK010001319.1 GCA_020426755.1 Planctomycetales bacterium | reverse complement strand
TCCGCAGCTTTCTTGCCAGAGGAGAATACAACCGGTTTTGAAGAACAACGTTACCTGCAAATGCGACAGCGTGATTACGGCCAGACGCTCGATCAACTGGACAGCATCCTGCTAGCTAACGCGCAAGCATGGTACGCGGAGCGGCAGCTACCGACGGCGGAATGGAATGAAGCCGTCGCAAAGGCGAAACAAAGCACGCCGCATCGCAGCATTTTCGACGCCGCCCGCAATGCAGTTCGCCAGGGCAAAGCAGACGGCCAGTTCCCGCCCAGATTTGTGGGGTTCACGCCGGAGCAATTCGGGTTGGACCGTGTTGCCCGCAAGGGCAAGATTCGTCTCCACTGGGAACTGGATCGCTATCGACCGTACGCACTCGCCGTCTACGATGGTCGGACGCCTACACTCAACAGCGTTGACGCCCCACAGCGCGTGCCGGAAGATCGAATGCAACATGGCGAACTCGAAGTCACGTGCATTCTTGCCGGCGGCGATCCGTTTTCACCTTTGGAGCCAACAACGCCGGGAGTCTTAAGTGTTCTTCTCGAACAGCTTCCTGCGAAGATCCCCAACACAATCGAAGGTCGCCGGAAGGCCCTGGCCGACTGGATCGCTGACTCCAACAACCCGCTAACCACGCGAGTCATCGCGAATCGCATTTGGCACTGGCACTTCGGCGAGGCCATTGCAGGCAATCCTAACAACTTTGGATCAACCGGCAAACGTCCGACCCATCCGCGTTTGTTGGACTGGTTGGCCGCCAAGCTGATCGAGGCCAACTGGTCGATCAAATCAATGCATCGCCACATCATGTGCTCTGACGCCTATTGTCGTAGCACACAGCATCCTGACAGGGAGCAGTTGACTCACCTCGATCCGCTTGGGGATCGCTACGCCGCCTTCAAGCCACGGCGACTCAGCGCAGAAGAACTGCGTGACACCATGTTGGCAGTATCAGGAGAGTTGAACCCAACTCTCGGTGGCATTCCGGTGCGGCCGGTGATCAACGAAGAAGTCGCGTTGCAGCCGCGCATGGTGATGGGCACATTCGCGGCAGCTTGGACTCCCAATCCGCTGCCGGCGCAGCGCAATCGCCGATCGATTTACGTACAACGACTGCGTGGATTAACGGACCCACTGCTAGATGTGTTCAATGCACCCGGGCCTGATTTTTCCTGCGAGCGGCGTGAAACTTCGACGGTCACGCCGCAGGTATTCGCACTCTTCAATAGTCGCAGTACGCACGCGCGAGCGCTCGCGCTGGCCGACAACCTGCTCAAGGAGACGCCGAATGACCGCGGCGCTCTGACGAGATGTTTTCGGCTCCTCTTAGCGCGCGACCCCAACGACAATGAACTCGACGAATGCATCGCTCATTGGCAGCTCATCGAACGGTCGCTGCCACAGATCGCGGATCGGACGCCAACCCCGCCGACTCAGGTACAGCGCGAGGCCGTTGAAGAGAACACGGGCGAACGGTTTACGTTCTCGGAACGTCTTTACCCGAGCGCAGACTTCATACCC
>JAGQPK010001318.1 GCA_020426755.1 Planctomycetales bacterium | reverse complement strand
AACTGTTTCGGTGACGGAAAAGCTGCTGCTAAGGCTGGCTTGATGTTTTGCGTCCAAATGTCATAGCCGTCCTGCGTCAAGTGCAGCCGATCGCTGACAAACAGACTTGCGGCCGGTGGACTTCCAGTCGCCAGAAAAGCCGTGGGCGTGTCGATGTAAAACAACGCAGGATCTTGAGCGGCGAACTCGGCAACGTACTGGTTCACCAAATCGTTGCGTGGCTGGCAACACGACCAACGCGAAGGTGTCGGCGTGATGCCGATGAACAAGATCGGGATCGCAGCCTCTCCAGGCGACTGTGCGTTGCGGACACCGTCGACGAACGTCCGGTAGTCGTCGTACACGGTGTCCGCCGACTTGCCGCTGGCAATATCGTTGGTCCCTTCGAAGATCACGATGGCACGCGGATCGTAGGGCAGCACGATATCGTTCAGATAACGGTTGACATCGGAAAACTGAGAACCACCAAAGCCGCGCTGAATAATGTCGTACTCGGGAAAGTCGTGCGCTAGCTGCTGCCAACGGCGAATGCTGGAACTGCCAATGAACAGTACGCCGGCATCCGAGGTCAGGTTGTGCGCTGCATCTTGCATCAGCCAGCGATCGATGTCGACCTGAAACTGCCCATAAACGGTTGTGGGAACTAGCAACAACAACAGGACCAACAGGTGCTTCCGCATGGTGCACTCCAAGCTGACATACCAACGCGCCTGCGTAGCCACGTTCGGTATGCTCGACTTCTCGCGGCGCTAACTCGGGAAGCTTGCGAGTATACACGTCGCCCCGACCCTTCACAACGAATAGTCACACGACCTTAACCGCGACCAAGTTCTACTTCCGATTGCGTGAACAGAGATACGACAGGTGCATGGCAGATGGCTGCGCCAGGGCATGCGCCGAACAGATCGAGCACTGCGGGGACACACACCAAAGTCGTTGACGTTCGCCAGTCAGTTCCTGCCTGTAGTGGGCGGCTGCAGTACGAACGCCCGTCGCCACGAGTCGGTGAGCGGGCGAGCCACGATGGTGATGGCGCACAGAAATGCCAGACCAACCAGACAGACTGTCAATTCGATGTTCACGATGCCGAGATGCTCAGCCGACATCCGTCGGTCGCGGAAAAACACGTCAACTACCAGGCAAGACAAGATGGCAGCCAGGGTAGCGGACCACCAGGGCTTTGAGACAATTGCATACGCATCGTATTCGCTAGACGTTTCATTGGCCGTCTCGGGCGATTTCTTGCGCCACTTTCGTTTCTGCATTGCCCAGACTGCTACGGCGTCCAACGCGAGTGCGACAACAATGGTAATTGCCGCGAAGATCAGACGATTCAACGAGAGCCGAGGCTCTGGTGAAAGGGAGGCCATTCGCGCTAAAGGCCAATCGGTCGGGCGAAAGCAGCTCGCCGCCAAGGCGCTGTAAAAGAGCAGTTGGTGTTTTCGTTTGGAAGCGGGCATGTTCATCGCAATGCGTCGTCTTTTCTCGTGGCACACATTATTTCGTTGGCCATGAGAACCTA
>JAGQPK010001317.1 GCA_020426755.1 Planctomycetales bacterium | reverse complement strand
GTGACGGCAAGGTGCTCGCTACGATCAAAGGGCGAGCGAAAATCTTGGACGGGAAGCCCCCACGATTGGCCGTGACGTTCGGCCCCGTGCTTCCGCAAGACGCAAACTACTACGTGATGTACGTAGACAGAGACTATCAACACGCGGTCGTCGGCACACCCAATCGCAAGTCGTTGTGGATTCTGAGCCGCACGGCATCGGTGACTCAGGATAAGCTGGATGAGTTGATCGCCGTCGCACGCTCCGCCGAATTTGAGACCGAGAAACTCGTCATCAATCGTTGGAATCCGGCAAGTCAAACCTGGCCTCAGTGGCGGGGGCCAAATCGTGACGGTTCTTCGATCGACGGTGATTGGCCTGATGAGCTGTCCCAGGAATCGCTGCAGCAGCTCTGGCGAGTCGAACTCGGGCCAAGCTACTCCGGGCCGGTGCTTTCTGATGAATTGGTCTTCACGACTGAGACAAGAGGTGAGTCGGATGAGGTTGTTTACGCATTCGACCGCAAGACGGGTGACGAACGTTGGCACGCAGATTGGAAAGGGGCCTTGAAGGTTCCCTTCTTCGCCGCCGCCAACGGAAGCTGGATCCGCTCGACCCCGGCGTACGACGGACAGCGACTCTACGTCGCGGGAATTCGCGATGTCATCGTATGTTTGGACGCTAAGACGGGCCATGAGTTATGGCGCGTTGATTTCGTCGAGAAGTTCGGGTCGCCGTTGCCCGCGTTTGGCTTCGTTTGCTCGCCGCTGGTCGACGAAGCCGCCGTCTACGTTCAGGCTGGGGGAGGAGTAGCCAAGCTGGATAAGCTTAACGGAAATGTCGTTTGGCGATCACTGGATGACGGCGGAGGCACGAATGGCTCGGCTTTCTCGTCTCCGATCATTGCGACGGTGGCTGGGAAACGCCAGCTCGTCGTGCAAACTCGCACCGAACTGGCTGGACTAGACCTTGAATCAGGAATAGTGCTCTGGAAGCAAACCGTACCTGCGTTCCGGGGAATGAACATCCAGACGCCGTTGGTCGTCGACGACGCAATTTTCACCAGCAGTTACCAAAACCGTTCTTGGCTGTACGAGATCTCACAGGCCGAAGGAAGCTATCAGGTTACGACAACTTGGGAAAACAATGCCCAGGGATATATGTCGAGTCCCGTAGTGATTGATGGCCACGTCTACATGCATTTGCAGAATGGCCGCTTCGCATGCGTTGACCTGGCCACCGGTGACCGTACATGGACGTCGAAGCCCTATGGCAAGTACGCCAGCCTTGTTGCCCATGGTGACAAAATTCTGACCCTAGTTCAGGATGGACGCCTGCTCTTATTGGCCGCCGACCCGGAGAAGTTCTCATTACTCGGAGAGGCAAAACTAACGAGTGAAGAGACCTGGGCACATTTGGCGGTGTCAGGTGACGAGATCTATGTCCGCGAATTGAAGGCGCTGTCCGCATACCGGTGGAAGTGAGAGCGCGCTGCAACACAGCAGCAACCTTGAAAATCACGACGTTGTGCGAAGAATCGCGAGAG
>JAGQPK010001316.1 GCA_020426755.1 Planctomycetales bacterium | reverse complement strand
CTTACGGTGTACTAGTGACCGAACTGAACGGCGATGAGTACTGTGACATAGTGCTGGCACAGAACTTCTACACACCGCAGGTCGAAACGGGACGGATGGACGGTGGCGTCGGTCTCGTGCTGCTTGGTACGGCGAGTGGCGAGTTCGTGCCGCAGCTTCCGGCGCGATCGGGGCTGGTTGTCCCAGAAGACGCCAAGTCGGCCGTGGTCACGGACCTCAATGCTGACGGCTTACCGGATGTCCTGATGGGTACCAACAACGATGCAGCTCAGGCGTTTGTGAATCAAGCGGCGGCGTCCGATCGGTTTGTCGTGATCCGGCCCGACGGCTCGCCCGGTAATCCGACAGGAATCGGTACGCGGATCACGTTGCGGCTGGAGGGTGGCACGCAACAAACTGCGGAGGTTTACGCGGGGAGCGGATACCTGTCACAATCTTCTCCGGCGATCTGGTTTGGTACGCGGGGGAAGAAGGTGGAACGTTGATGATGCGGATGTTGGCCACGGATGTCACGGATTACACGGATGGCTGACCGCGCAAGATCACGTTCTTTGGGAGTGCGATCGCGCAGCTATCGCTTTACAGAAACGCTCGTCGTGTCGTAACCGTTGGAAGCTTGTCACTCGACGACGACGAAAATGCATGTCGTCACAGAGTCTGGACGCTTCTTAGTGCTGGAGCGTCGTCCCTAAAGTGAACCGCTCGGCTTCGTTCAAAAGCGGCAGCTGCGCGGCCGCACTCCAAGACGTTTGCCCCAAATTCGTTGGGGCAATCGCTTCGAAGACATCGATCGAGCGGCGCTGCGTTAGCGGACTAGCGCACGCGTCGTCGTCCGGCCAGGCCCAACAGACCTAGCAGAGACAACATCAGCGTCGACGGTTCGGGCACAGCGCTGACAGCAGCGCGAGGGCCTGCTTCGTAGCCACCATCCGAAAAGGCGGCGACCAAGTCACTACTGTTGAATCGCAGATCACCTGTCCAGTCGCCTTCATCCCAACCCGCATCCGCATCCTGCTCGTACTTGCCGGCGGTGAAGATCTGCACCAGGTCACTACTGCCGAACGAGCCGTCCAGATTGGCATCGCCGAACCAGGTCTTCTTTTCATCACGGACCCATCTCGCGAGGTCCAGATCATCTACCTTGCTGTCATTGTTCAGGTCGTAGAGAGCACCGTTGGTCTGCGCGTGAATCTCGCGCGTGAGCGCGTTCACGTCGTCGATGTTCAACAGTCCATCATTGTTGAAGTCGCCTACGATTCCACCGCCGGTTGTGTCAAGCACCAAGCGGCCTGGCTGCAAGTCCTCGTCACCGCCTAGGAACTCACTTTCGCGCGCAACGAAACGCAGGAATCCACCACCGGTACCGAGTTCGGTGCGAACCATGAGTGTCAGATTGCGGTCAGTTGCCGCGAAGTCTGAGTAGTCTGCGTTTTGGCCGAGTTTCCATTGGACCAGCGATGTGACATCGATATCAATGGCATTCTTAACTGGCCAAGGATTGTCACCACCGTCCGAAGAGCCGCCGCC
>JAGQPK010001315.1 GCA_020426755.1 Planctomycetales bacterium | reverse complement strand
ATACGCTTGTCGAAAACGTAGCGACAGAAACCAATTCTTCTTGGTCGGTATTATCCAACACATCAACAAAGGCATTGACGGCAATCGTCAATGCTTCCCAGCGAGAATTTGGCGGCGCGCCGTCACCTCCGTAGTACCAATCAACATATCCGTCATACCAATCGTTATACGCATCTTCCATGTCCGGATCATCCCAAACCACAACTTGACGCCAACGCCGTCCTGACCAGACCCATTCATAGCTATAGTGCTGAGACCAATCGATCGTGGATTCGGCCATCGATCCGGAACGGTCCAGAATCAGCGCAATGTCTCGGTCCACTTGTGTCGATATCGCGGCGTTGGTGGGTTGGAAGTCATTGAAAGGCCCCACGCCCGCAATCAGCAAGCGAACAGCGCCTTCATTCGAACCGTTGTCACGCCGCGCGAAGATTCGAACCGCAGTTGCTTTGTCCGTCTTATTGCGAACGGCGTTGGTGTTTTTCGGAGTGAACGAATACCGGCCGTATCCACCGTTGGTGCGAGTGGCGAGGCCGAAGGTGACTTGATCATCATCTAGCGTTAGAGGCTGACCCGCAACTTCGTTCAAAGCCGCGGTGCTTTGGGCCAAGGCAATAGCGGCATCGACGTCCTGAAATTCACTTAAGCCTCGACCAGCCGCTCGTGCCGCCGCGTCCGAAGCAATTTTTAGTTCCGTCCGAGTCAACTGCATGTAAGCGATATTGATGGCCACGCCGCACAGGATAAGTATCGCTGGCAACAGTACCGCAAACAATGGAATCACGGCTCCTCGTCGAGAAGCCCCAGGGCTCGTATTGTGTATCATCATCGCACGTCTCTCTCAAAGAAGAATCTCTCAGTCCGTACTAACACCGTCGTAATATCCGTCGTAGGATTCGAAGCCCAGCCGCGTACTGGCTTGAAGCGTTTTGCCTTGCGTAAATTTGGACAGCACAAAGGAATTGCTGGCCAAGGGAACCTGTATCGTTACTTCTACTGCGGAAGTTCGGTCTGTGATTTCATCTTGTTCTACATTGCCAGATGCATAGGCATTCACCGTTACCGTTGCATTTCTAGTACTCAGCAGGTTCAGGATGCGATTCGCTTCTGCCACGCCTTCGGCCTTGGTGGCACCCGGTACGATCACCATGCGAGCTGCTTCGTATGCAGCATCACGAGCCAGACTCTGCAGCATTTGCAATCGAACGAACTCTAAGCTGGCAAATATCAACAGAAACATGAGCGGCGCCACAAGGGCGAACTCGACCAAAGTCTGTCCATTTCGATCGTGGCGAACTCGGCGTCTTGATGGCTTAGTTGACGACATCGACAAACTCCTTGATCATCGTCACGTCGGCTGAAACCGTTCCATCGCCCAGCCAAGTGAATAGTCCACGCAGCGGAATGATTGTGTTTCCCGTCATCGGAGCTCGCACGGTCACTTCAATGGGCGTGGTGATAGCGGCGGTTTCCGGGTTGGGAGTGACTTCGAAAATAGGTTCTGTCATGCCCGAGGTATTCACGCCTCGTTCTGCCA
>JAGQPK010001314.1 GCA_020426755.1 Planctomycetales bacterium | reverse complement strand
TCCGCCAGTCGAATGTTGCGACGTACGCGCGTCGGAAACACCGTAGCGCCATACCATGGACATTCGCTGTCGTCGACAGCCGTCAGAAAGTCAGAAACGTCGCCCGTAATCTCCTGAGCCAAACGAGTTGATGACTCGAACATGCAAACGACAACGCCGGTTAGCCGCAATTCGCGGTTCAGCCGACGTATGACAATCTCGATTGTTTCCAACAATTTGCTGAGACCATGCAAGGCCAGGAAGTGTGGCTGCAACGGCAGGAAGACTTCGCGGACCGCCACCAGCGCATTGAGCGTCAGCACGCCCAGCGAGGGTGGGCAGTCGATGATTACAAAATCGAATTCTTCCGGATCCTGCAAAAGCTTGTCGCGCAAGATCACCTCGCGCCCAACTTCGCCAGCTAGCTCAACTTCGGCGGCAGCCAAATCAATGTGGGACGGTACCAACCAGAGGTTGTCACTGATCGGACGTCGCACGTCCTGCAGGTGTCCCTGTCCGACGAGCACGTCGTAGATTGAGGTACCAGAACTGTGTTTGTCGACGCCCAAGTGCAGTGATGCATGGGCTTGCGGGTCAAGATCGAGCAGGCACACACGCTGACCGGCCTCGGCTAAAGCGGCACTCAAGTTGACGGCGGTCGTCGTCTTGCCAACTCCGCCCTTCTGATTGATGATCGCAATTGATCGCATCGACGGAACTCCTTTTCCGTAGAGGACTTGGCAGCCTTGCTCCGATCTGACAGATCGGTCTGACATCTGACGGTTCCGACTGATCGGTCGGATCTGACCGATCGGACAGACGTCCGCCGGATTATACGCAGTAGATACCCAAATCTCCTAGGCCGGATCTTTTGTGATTGGGCTGGCGAACTGCATACAGTTGGTTCGCCGAATACTGTTGGTTCGCCGAAAGGCTTTAGCCGCGGTTCTCGGCGTTGGATGAATCGGCGGCAGGGCAGGAACCGACGCTAGCGCGTTGCGGCGAACTGCATGCTGGCGCCGCCGCGTTACGGCGAACTGCATGCTGACGCTAATTCGCTATGGCGAACCGCGTGCTGGCGATAACGCGTTACGGCGAACTACGTGCTGGCGCCGCCGCGTTACGGCGAACTGCATGCCGACGCTAGCGCGTAGCGGCGAATTCCGTTTTAATGCGGGCGTGTTGCGACGAAATCTGCGGAGACGCCAGTGGAAGCCGGTACTCCAAGCGGTTGCAATGGGGTAAAACGGACGATCGCGAGACGATTTCGCGGTTTCATTTGTGGTCAATGCCTGCCGACGATCGAGTAATTCATGCGACAGATTGGGAGTTTGGACAACGAGCAGCACGCTCGCCTGCTGGTCGACTACTTGCTTACCCAAGGCATATCGGCGCAGGCTGATGCGGACGGTGCGCAGGTTTCCGTGTGGGTTCGTGACGAAAACCAAGTCGACTCGGCCAAGGACATCTTCCGCGACTTCTGCCTGAATCCACTTGAGGAACGCTATCGGGCGGCTGTGGACCACGCCACCGAAATTCGCACTGCCGAAGTGCGTCGAG
>JAGQPK010001313.1 GCA_020426755.1 Planctomycetales bacterium | reverse complement strand
AACGTTGTGGCGTTCAACCACATCCGCCCCCAGTGCCCGAGCAATCGCGGCCGTCTCGTCAGTGCAGTTATCCGCCACGACAAGCACGCGCTGAGTCGCTGCCAACTGGGGTAGAATCGACGCCAAGGTGCCGCCGATCGATAGCTCCTCGTTGTGCGCAGGAATCAACACCACCGCGTGCGCCGCCCGCTCCGGGCTCTCGCCATCGCCCTCCGCCACCACGTCTCGGCGAAGAAACGCCGCCGCGAAACACTCGATGCAAAGCACCAAGCAGGCCGGGACAAGCACGATGCATAACAGCGCGCACAGCGCCACCACGACAAATTGAATTGACGACAAGGCGACCGTCCTTGCGAAAAAACTCGGTGTTTAAAATCAGAGTCGTCGCTGCGCTATCTACGTTAACGGATTGGAACATGCCACGTCAAACAACGTTGACAGTCCCGCCGTCCATGCGCCATCGTGACAAGATCACGGAACGCGCGTCTTAAGAGTTCCTAGCGCAGTCCCTCCCAGAAGGGGGCAATTGTAACGAGGATTTACAATTGTGAAAAGCAGCCTAGACCGCCCTTTTCTCCAGCTACTGAGCAAATGCGAGCCGATTTCTGAATGATGATTGCGGATTTTTGAATTTTGAAGTCTGAAAACCACCGTTCATTCAGAAATCAGAAATCCAGCGTCGGAGCCAAGTCTAAATCCCGCGAGAACCGCGGCTGGCGCCTTTCGGCGAACTAGGGCGCGTCACAGCGAATTAGAGTGCGCGACGTCGAACTAGACGCGTTGCGGCGAACTAAACCTGCCGCGAACGCGTGACAGCGAACTTCTTCACTTCAAAATTCAGAATTCAAATCAAAGCCCCCGTCCATCGCCAGCCAATTCGCCTAGCAAATCGTCGTCCAAGTCGCCCGTGGACGAGAGATCGTAGGATTCCCACGCGTCGTCGTCATCCCAGGCGGCGACGAGTTCGGCTTCGGCGATTGGACGAACTGTGGTGGTAACTGCTTGATCGACCGCCACGGCTTGTCCAACGAGTTGTCGATCGTAGTCCGGCACGATATCGAGTGCCGCACCGATGTCTTGCGCCGGTGCTGCCACCGCCGCCAACGCGGGCTTCGCTGCTAGTTGGCTGGAGCCCGTGTTGAGGTAGTTGATGATGATCAACGCATCCACGGGTGACAGGAATCCGTCACCGTTGACGTCGATGAACGGCGGCGGTGAGAACGGTTCCGTGGTGATGGGCGGCGGCTCGAGTTCGCGTGAGCCACGCAGATTGATCTCGTTGATCACCAACAAGACATCGAACGGCACCACGAACCCATCGTCATTGACGTCCAAGGGATTGTTCTGGTTTTGCCACGGCTGACCGAGTTCCGCCACGGTCACGCTAACCGTCGCCTCGTTCGACACCGCGTTGAACTCATCCTTGACCGTGTAACGGAAGGTGTCCTCGCCCACGTAGTCGGTGGACGGCGTGTAGACCACCGTTCCATCCAGGTTGGTCGCGACCGTACCGTGTTGAGGCTGCAGCGTGATGGCGATCGA
>JAGQPK010001312.1 GCA_020426755.1 Planctomycetales bacterium | reverse complement strand
CTTTCTCCGCCAGCGCTAACCCCTGGTTGCCGTCCCGTGCCACCATCACCTCAAAACCACGGGTCTCCAAGGCATATCGCAACGCCTCGACGATCTCGCCGTCGTCGTCAACGACTAAGACGCGCCGCTTCTGCTTTTCGGACGAAGTTGGTGCTGGTGCTGAATCGGGTGCCATACGATAAATCCCTGAGCGCAGTCCTGAAGCAATGCGGTGAGTGAGACAGATCACCCCGCGGCCAGCGGGCGCCGGACGCGAGACGTAGCGGGTGTGGCGAGCGCGTCGTGCGTTCGCGGCAGGAGGTACAAAATGTAGCCCCTTAGTTTCCCCGTTATCTCAACGCGATACAAGGGGCGGACTGGACTGGCCCTACGAACCGAGCTGCCCCCGTTTAAGCTCGCCAAAAACCGACGCTATTGTTTGGCAGTGAACGACTTACGCTGATGTCGCCAATGTTGGGTTGGACCAGCGAGCCGCTACCTGACGGCGTGTTAGCTAAGCAGCGCGGCGGTCGTTGGTGCAGGTTTCGACATCTTGCAGCGTAGGAGGTTGGCTGCTGTCCGGCCGCAGCTCGACCCGCGACCACATGCGATCCGTGACCCACGTCGAAGCTAGCATCCCCACTGCCGCTCCCCAGAACACGTCGCTCAGAAAATGAGCACCCCCGTCGACTCGATTCCCGGCACACAGCGCTGCCAGCAACATGAACCAGCCTCGGCCCTGCGGATACATTCGCCCCAAAGCATAAGCGAACGCCACCGCGCCGGCAGTGTGCCCGGACGGGAAACTGCGCAACGCATTGTTGCTGAATTCGACCAAGTCCCGACTGCTGCCCGTCCAAAATGAACCGACAAACGTGTCTCGCACCTCGGGAATCGAAACACCGGCGTAGGGACGCACACGCCAGAATTGGATTTTCAACACATTGGCTGTCAGCCCTGCCACGGCAAACGAAGCTGCTGCCACGCCAACCTGCCTGCGACGTTGAGGATTGACCAGATAAATCGTGATTACGACCGCCAGCACGCCATAACCGTGCCCGAACACCTCACCGCGATGAAAGATCGACCGGATCTCGCCCGGCAGTCCGCCCTGCAGAAACCAACGACTCATCGCCAGATCGATGGGAAGACACGCCAACCCCAACACGATTAGTCCCAAGATCACAAGCAGTCGTTGCCGCTGGTCGCTCATCACGTCTCCCGTTCGTCGCTTCGCTTATAACCGCACTGATGGATCCAGTAGATGTATCGGGTCCAAACTGCTCGCCAATGAGTGAGCCATGCGAAATCGGCGCGACGGCGATCAGCGCTTCCGCGATTCTGGCGAAGGGCGGCAAGGTAGCAACTTGGATAACCCTCGACCACCGCGATTCAAATCTCTTTTGATGAAATTCGGCTTAATTCGCGCGCCAGGCAAATCCGCCCGGCCTCCGCTAGCACGCGACGTGACAGTCTCAGCGCCCTGTCGGACCGGCGCCAACGCGTCGCGCGAAACGACTCTTAGCTCAGGTCAAAATTCAAAATTCAACATTTATCTCCTCCGCGAGTC
>JAGQPK010001311.1 GCA_020426755.1 Planctomycetales bacterium | reverse complement strand
TACTGCTATGACTTCGCCGGCAACCTGATTTGGAAGAAGGATCTCGGAGCGTTTCCAATGTCGGGAGGCTGGGGCACGGCCAGCTCTCCGGTTCTAGATGGCAAGCGACTTTTTGTGCTTTGCGACAACGAACAGGAGTCGTTCCTTGTGGCGCTCGACGCATTGACTGGTGATGAGTTATGGCGAGTGGCGCGCAGCGAATCCACCTCATATGCATCACCCTTCGTGTGGCGCAACAAGCTGCGAACTGAGATCATTGCGTTGGGCAGTCCGAAGGTGCGTTCGTATGATCCAGCCACTGGCAAGCAGCTCTGGGAATTGACCATCGGCAACGGTCGTTGCACCGCTTCGCCTGTCGGCAATGCCGAGATGCTGTTTGTCGGACTCGATGCGGGGGGCGGTGGTCCGATGGGCCGCGGACAGCGCGGTGAAGATGCCGGCGGTGAAGACTCCGCCAGTGGCATGTTCGCTGTTAGCGCTGGCGCCACTGGCGATCTCGATAGTCGTGACGGCGACGCCGCCACGGGTGGCGTCGTGTGGAATTCGCGTCAGAACGGACCGACGACGGCATCGCCTCTGCTCTACGACGGTTACATTTATATTGTGAAGCGAGACGGTGGGATCCTCACCTGTTTGGATGCTGAGACGGGTGAGCAGGTTTATCGCAAGCGTATTCCCGGTGCTAAGGCTTTCTGGTCGTCGCCATGGGCGGCTGAGGGAAAGGTCTACTTCGCCGATGATGCTGGGACGACGTTTGTGATCAAGTCCGGGCCTGAGTTCGAGGTGCTTGGTCAAAATGAGATCGACGAAATGGTGTGGGCTTCGCCGGCGGCCGCCGACGGTGCCATCTTCCTGAGAGGTGTCGATCATCTGTACTGCATCGGAGAGTAACAGACGGCGGCCTTCGCGGCTGTGAGCACTCGCTGCTATCGCTTTGGCGGCCAAGGGTTGTGCCAAAGCGATTGCACCGTCATGTGGAGTGCGGCCGCGCAGTTGCCGCTTTTGAACGAAGCGGAGCGGATCGATTTAGGGCGGACGTTCCAATACCAACAGGATCTAGGCTTTCGGACGATTTCCACGTCGTCGTCGCATCACAAGATTCCAACGGTTTCGATATGACGAGTGTGCTGGCAGCGATAGCTGCGCGATCATACTCCAAAAGTAGCTGTCCTGACGCCCGTACTCCGCACTGGGCAGGGCGGACGTCCGTCTTGCTGCAAATAAGCGCCGTGCTATAATGTTTGACATTAGCTAGGTGTGAGACTTACCGAGCCTATTTTTGATCCGGTATGTTCACTCGATTTCGATTTCTTGATCACCCCGTTTGGCTGCAGTCGCAGCGAATGGGAATTGCGATTCTCGACCGCGATTGATTCTCTTGCCCCTAAATGCCTTGGCCTGCACGATTTAAGCCGTGTAGCGACTCGACCTTCTTGTAACGGGGTCGGTTCCGAATTCGGAAAACGAGGCATACCAATCGCCAACGCCCGCTTTGACGAGAGTGTTTGACGCCACTTTGGTAGTGGTCCGCTCTTGATGTCGGCGTTACCTCAT
>JAGQPK010001310.1 GCA_020426755.1 Planctomycetales bacterium | reverse complement strand
GATCGCTTTGATTTCCGCATGGCAAATGAAAGCCTCGGCAAGTGCCTCAAGATCTCCCAGAAGGGCGACAGCGACTTCGAATCGAGCACGATTGTGCCGCGTGAAGTGCTGGAGACCGTCAACGGCCAGATCGAAGCACTCGGTGGCAGCCCGGCCAAGGGCACCCGCTGCAAGCCGGCTACGGCCAGTACCCAGTTGTTGGGTATCACCAAGGCGGCCGTACAGAGCTCCTCGTTTATCTCGGCCGCCAGCTTCCAAGAGACGACCAAAGTGCTCACGGAAGCCGCATTGGCCGGCAAGACGGACCGCTTGGTCGGTCTGAAGGAAAACGTGATCCTGGGTCACTTGATCCCAGCCGGTACCGGTTTCCGCACCTTCCAGGAAGCCGACGTGCGTATCCGTCCGGAAGCGCTCGAAACGCTGGCTGCCGAAAAGGATCGCACGCTGGTCGCGAGCTTCCCGCTACTGGAATCCGCCGAACCGACGCACTCGTCGGTGGGTGGAGCCGACGAAGTGGAAGACGTTCCGACCATACGTCCGGAATCTTTGTTTGGCGTGACCGAGTTGCCGCCCGATGAAGATAATTAAGTTAGAAGGAGCTAGAGGCTAGGACCTTGAACCTAAGTCCTAGCCACTAGGTCCTAGTCCCTAGCTCCTAACCATCTTGACACAAGGTAGGTTGGGCCGCTAGGCTTAACAGCTTCCTATCGACATTACGATTCGTTTACACATACTGCGGAATACTTGTTTCCATGCCCACGATCAATCAGCTCGTTCGTAAACAACGACGCGCTCAGCGCAGCCAATCGAAGTCGCCTGTGTTGGACCGCTGCCCGCAGAAGCGCGGCGTCTGCTTGCAGGTCCGCACCATGACCCCCAAGAAGCCGAACTCCGCTCTGCGAAAGATCACCCGTGTGCGTCTTTCCAATGGCAAGGAAGTCACGGTCTACATTCCGGGTGAAGGTCATAGCTTGCAGGAACACTCGATCGTGCTCGTCCGCGGCGGTCGTGTCCGCGACTTGCCGGGTGTGCGATACCAAGTCGTCCGTGGTGCACTCGACACCGCCGGTGTCGATGGCCGTAAGCGATCGCGCAGCCGTTACGGTGCCAAGAAGTAGAGCTACAGAGAGTAGTAAGTAGTAAGTAAAGAGTGGAAGGTAGACAGAAGTAGATAGAGAGTCGGCTCTCGATCGAAACTGCGTTTCAATCAAAACAAGAACCTGGCCAACGACTTCCGGCTGCGTTCAGCCTCAAGTCTCCAGCCAACGAAAAGACGAAGATCATGGGAAAGATTACTGCCAGCCGCACGCAGTTGAAGGGCGATCCGCGATTTAATTCCTTGTTGGTTAGCAAGTTCGTCAACTGCCTGATGTACGACGGCAAAAAGACGACCGCGCTGAACGTCTTCTACGATGCACTCGACCTGATTCAAGAAAAGAATCCGAAGGACGAGGCCGTTGAGGTATTCCATCAGGCGGTGGAGAACGTCAAACCGCACATCGAAGTTCGCAGCAAGCGTGTCGGTGGTGCTGCCTATCAGGTGCCAATGCAGGTC
>JAGQPK010000130.1 GCA_020426755.1 Planctomycetales bacterium | reverse complement strand
CCGTTTTAATTCGTCGGACTTCGTCGCGGCGCTCACCGCTGGGGGTTACGAACTGGGTCCGCGCGCGGCCGTCGCCGCCGTACCCGAACCGACCAGTTGTCTGTTGGCGCTGGTCGGCCTCGGCGCGCTGGGCATGTTTGCACGTCGGCGATAGTGAGGGCCTGCCTACCGGCAATTTCAATGGCGATCTCTCCGGGCCGCGCTGACAACAGCGCGGCCCGTTCCATTATCGTGGTTGCAACACGACCAAACCCAATACCTCAACCGGACTTGCCTGCGTTTCCCTTCGGTTAAGTTGACTGCCAGGCTTCGGTTCTGATCCAAACAGAGACAGTCTGCGTAGCAACGTCGACTGTTCTTATCCCATCGCAATACAACCACACATCAAGCGATCCCGATGAGCTGTCTGGTGTCGAGCAGAATTGGATGGATCATTTTCCTCGTTGGCCTGATTGAAGTTTCCGTAGCGGCTTCTGCCGTGTTGGGCGGCGATCCGGCTACCGGTTATCGGTTAATTACCGAGAAGCCGTATCTTCCTCCTGATTTCGATCAGGAAATCTTTGATCGGCTCTGGGAGACTTGGGACGATCCGCAGCGTGAAGAGGCCCAACGAGCCGACATCGCAACACGGCGTCGCCTGACGATGCGGCAATACGGCCTGACGCCGCGCCCGAACGATCACTTGGCGCGACCGCTCCAGTATGTCGTAACGGCGGACGGCCAGTACAGCATGAACTGTTTTGCCTGCCATGGCGGCGAAGTCAATGGAGCAACCTATCCCGGTGCACCCAACTCGCGCTACGCACTCGAACAACTGACGCGCGATGTACGCCTCACCAAATTGAAGCTGGGCAAGCCGCTATCGCACATGGACTTGGGTTCCTTGTTCATGCCGCTGGGTGGTACGCGCGGCACGACAAACGCGGTGATGTTCGGCGTGGCGTTACTGGCGAATCGCGACGTTGATCTGCAACTGTTGCCGAGGCGACTACCGCCACCGATGACCCACCATGACATGGACGCGCCGCCGTGGTGGCATATGCAGCGCAAACAGAATCTCTACATCGACGGTTTTGCACCTCAAGGGCACCGGCCGCTCATGCAGTTCATGCTCGTGGAACAAAACTCTGCTGAGGACTTTCAAAGTTGGGAGGAGGACTTCGAACACGTCGAGGCTTACATCCGTTCACTCCAACCGCCGGCCTACTCAGGTGCCGTCGACACCAAGTTAGCCGATGAAGGTCAGCAAGTATTCAATCGCAGTTGCGCCGAATGCCACGGCACGTATGGCGCTGAACCGAGCTACCCGGAACGACGCGTCGACTGGTCCGAGATCCGCACGGACCGTGTCCGGCTGGATGCGCTGACGACTGTCGACCGGCAGCGGTACGCCGAAAGTTGGTTTGCTGTCGGCCATGCGGACGAGGTCGAGTGCGCGCCAAGCGGATATGTGGCGCCGCCTCTGGATGGCATTTGGGCATCAGCCCCATATTTGCACAACGGGTCCGTGCCCACGCTTTGGCATCTACTGCATCCCACCGAGCGGCCGCCGTTGTGGCGTCGCTTGCCCGGCAGTGACGACGCGCGGGTCGGCTGCCGATTCGAAGCGTACGAGCAAGTGCCGGACAAAGTGTCGCGGCGCGAGCGCTACGAATTTTTTGACACGAGCCAATTCGGCAAGAGTGCCGCGGGACACGACTTTGTCGACCGACTGTCGGAAATCGAGAAACGGCAGGTACTCGAGTATTTGAAGACGCTGTAGCGAGCCCGCTGGTCGCGGCTGGCTGGCAGTGTTACGATACGAAAATCGGTGATTTCTGCCGAGGTTCTTGCTGATCTGACGCGAAGGAAGAAAATAACGATGACTCAGATTCTTGAGGCACGTGCAGGCAATATCACTCCGGAAATGGAGTACGTCGCGAACCGCGAAGGGCTCACTGCGGAACAGGTCCGCGTTGAAGTCGCTGCGGGTCGTCTGGTCATTCCCGCCAATCGCGTGCACTTGAGTCACGGCCTGCAGCCGATGGGGATCGGCATCGCCGCTTCATGCAAGATCAACGCCAATATCGGCAACTCGGCCGTGACCAGTAATGTCGACGAAGAGTTGGACAAGCTGCATACTGCCATTCACTTCGGTGCCGACACCGTCATGGACCTCTCGACTGGCAAGGCCATCGACGACATTCGCCGCGTCATCATCCAGAAGTCGCCAGTACCGATCGGCACCGTACCGATTTACCAAATGTTGGAAGAACTGGGCGGTGACATCGAGGACATGCAACCGCATCATTTCTGCGACATGGTTGAACATCAGGCCAAGCAGGGCGTCGACTACATGACGATCCACTGCGGTTTGCTGCTCGAGCACCTGCACTTAACCACGCGTCGCGTCACCGGCATCGTCAGCCGCGGCGGCTCCTTGATTGCCAAGTGGATGATGGCTCATCGCAAACAAAATCCGCTGTACACCCACTTCGACGATCTGTGCGACATCATGAAGCAGTACGACGTCACGTGGAGCCTCGGCGATGGTCTACGGCCCGGTTCGCTAGCCGATGCCAGCGACGAAGCGCAATTCGCCGAACTCGATGTGCTCGGCAAGCTGGTCGAGCGTAGCTGGGAAAAAGGCACGCAGGTAATGGTGGAAGGCCCAGGCCATATCCCCATGCACGAGATCGAGATGAATGTGAAAAAGCAGATCGAAGTCTGCAAGGGAGCACCGTTCTACGTGCTCGGCCCTTTGGTGACCGACATCGCTCCCGGCTACGACCACATCACCAGCGCCATCGGCGCCGCCATGGCCGGCTGGAGCGGCGCTGCGATGCTTTGCTACGTCACGCCCAAAGAACACCTGGGCTTGCCGGATCGAGAGGATGTTAAGCAGGGGGTGATCGCCTACAAAATCGCCGCTCACGCTGCGGATGTCGCTCGGCAACGCCCCGGTGCGCGCGATCGCGACGATGCGCTCAGCAAGGCACGTTTCGAATTCAACTGGGACGAGCAATTCCGCCTGTCACTCGATCCCGAAACTGCCCGTGCCTACCACGATCAGACTCTACCGCAAGATACCTTCAAGAGCGCCCACTTCTGCAGCATGTGCGGCCCTAAGTACTGTTCGATGAAAATCACGGAAGATATCCGCAAAATGGCGGAGGATCAGCAGCTGGTCGAAATCGAAACGCAGAGCTGAAAAAATCTAGAATCTTGAATATCGAATTCTGAATGTTGAATTTTGAAGTGAATTCAACATTCGATATTCAATCCTCTTCTACCGCGATGCTTTCCAGGCTTCAATCACCTCGACGGCTTGGCGTTGCTCCGGCTGGGAAAGAGACACGAGCAGCGATCGGCTGACAGGATCGTAGCCGATTGCACTGCGGCCGGCAGGTTGGAATCTACCGACACCCACACGCTGCATAATCTCGCGCGACAATTGCTCGAGTTCTGGCAGGCTCACATCACGCTCGCCTAATGGGTACACCTCCAACTCAAGACGTTCCATGAGCGCCGCGGCCGAGGTGATTTCCAACGTCTGGGAATCGATCACATGAATGCCGAGGCCTTTATCGTCCAGCAGCTGATGAAGAGCCTGCCGTAGGGGCGTTTCGTCGCAGAAAATCGTCATCGTATCGCGTGGGGACCAGCCCGCCTGCAGGACGGCTGGCCAGTCAACCAAGATCGACACGCGTGCTTGCGTTTCCAAGAGAGCCAGAATCGTATCGAGCGTCTTGTCGCGTGTCAGTCGTGCTGTGACCGGTCGATCAAAGGCGGCGAACCGGGCGTAGCGGCTGCCCAGTTCGGCGCGGTCCGCCAAGATCTGCGATCGGGTGCCACTACCGCGTGCTACACGGATACGCTCGCAAAGTTCGATGATGCGGTAATGGATCACTTCACGATGCTCCACAACCAGCATCGTATCGTCGACCTGGCAACGGCCAATCGGCGCGGGCACGTCGTCCTCGGAATCTGCTGCCGGCAATTCGTCTCCGGTTTCCCAGGAACCGGGTTCAATGAGCTGCGTGACCCACTCTCGCAACCGCGCTCGATCAGCCTCACTGAAATCGGCGATGCTGTGCTTGCGGACGATGGGCTCGGCCGCTTTATCTCCGCCATTACAGATCTCGACAAAGCCTTCGGCGACTCGATAGTCCATACCGACCGTCTTGAGCAGTTGCTGCAGTACGCCGGCGGCACGCTCGTCTCGCAAGGTCATGTCAACCGGCATGCTCGCCCGGATGTTGCGGCGGCCAAGCACATCGGCATCCAGTTGCGTGGGAATCGTCGTGAGTGCCGTGAAGGTTCGCAATGCTTGGCTGAGCGGCACCTGCTTGAACTGCAGGCCAGCCACCGGTTCCCGCAGTCGGGCCTTCGCGTCGATCCGATCCGCTGGAGGTCGAGTCGGCACGACCGGCGTCAGATGCTCGTCGGCCGCAGTCGTTTCAGTTGGGACGTTGTCGTTGCCGCTACCCGGTTGCTCGACAGAACCTGGCGTGTTCGTTTCGTCGGACGTCTGGGGTACGATCGGGTTTTGAAGCCATCGCGCCAGATCCGCGAGTTCGTCGCCCGTAGAGGCCAGCGCGGTCGGTTCCGCGGGCGGTGGCGTCTGCGGCACCTCGACCGGGGACGGCGGAGGCGGAACGTCCGGTGTCTGCGAAAGCTCAGTCGTTACGTTGGAGCTGTCCGCTGTGGCTATACCATCGATATCAGACGGCATTGTCGCAGATGGGTCGGTCGGCAGATCCTGAGTCTGAGTCGTCGTGAGGTGAGCTTCGCGAACAGCGGCGTCATTAACTTCCGCAGGAGCCGTGTCAGGCACAACCACGGCCGCTGGTGAGACACCGCTTGTGTCGCGCGAACTCTCCGGCTGCGGCAGATTCTCAGTAAGTCCAACGGTGGGTGAATCTGACAACAGATATCCCGCGATGCCCAACGTCAGACCAACCCCCAGGGTGATGCCACCGCCCCAAATCGCCACGCTGCGATAAAAGGGGCTGACATTGGCCAGCCGTTGCCGGAAACTTAGCCGGGCCAGCTCTTCCGGCACCTCGACCGGATTGTTGGTGGGCGATTGTATCGGCTCGCGCGTTGGCGCATTGGTGGTGCTTTCCGGGCGAGCGATCTGAGGAGCGATGTCACCTTCCGCTGCCACTGCCGCGATGCCTGCCGCCTTGCGCGTTCGGCGCGGAGTCGCTGCGGCCTGGTCCCCGGCAACACGCCACCTGCCCTCGGATTTCGGGCGAGTGACGATCTTCATCGGTTCATCGAATAGCTTGTCGATGTTGTCGAACGAATCGCGCGGAGGCAGGTTCTGCACGAAGGAAGCGGAGACGAACGAGGCGGCCGGGCCCGTGTCGAGCTCCGTTCTCGCCGGGCGTTCAATCAACACCATGCTGCCGCATTTGGGACATGGCAGGATCTGGCCGATCAAGCGCATATCGCGAACGCGGAGTCGTGATTGACAGGTCGTGCAAGCGAGAGAAAACGGATCCACCAACGGCACTCGTCACCCGAATGGAACGGAGGTCGGTTGGCGCGCCCACACCCCGGGGTCGCGCGTTAGCCTTTAGTTTAACGTTATGGCCCCTCATTCCGCTACAAACTCCGCGGGTACTGCATAACCTTTTTGACGCGCCGCAGTTCGGGTTGTGATCAACACGACCAATCCACCGCCTTGCGCCCCCTCCTGTGAGACGACCCAGATCAGCTTCTGCGCTGCCGATTTTGCGTCGTCAACCTGAATCGGGTTCGCTCGACTAACGAGTGCCGTCAGCAACTCTCGCAGCGGCCGCGCGCGCAAATCCAGGTTCCGAATTTGCTGGTTTCGCGTGATCCCGTCGAGTTGCAAGTCGGCCCCGACGATGGTGATTTGCGGACTATTGGGCCCGCTTGTGGCCTGCAGTGTGGTGACCAGATCGCTGACGACGGCATCGAGCGCCTGCTGTTCGACCACCAAATCGGCCGGCAGCGCCAGCCATTGCTCAACCGTTCGCTGCTCAGTTGCCGGAACGCCCGGGTCTCCGGTACCACTGCGAGACGGACTCCCGAGTGTCAGATCAGCCGCCAACAGGAGGTTATGCAAGGCCGGACTTGGCCCGACGACATTTGCAGTAAAGTGACGTCCCACCTGTGCGATCCGCGCATATTCGACGGCGAAGTCGACCATTGATCGCGTTCGTTCTGCCAACGGCTGCCAAACCGGATCGACCGCCCGTCGCGCCAGCAACTCCTCCGTTCGGATTGGCCACGACTGCAGTTGTTCGTTGAGCCACTCCAGGTGCCCCGCTGCGCGTGCATCCGCGCGAGGCATCCAAGATACCTCCGCATAACTGCCCTCCCCCACGTGCAGGCTAAGCAGCACGGCCGGCGACTGTTCGCCCACGAAACTCAGCAGACCGTCCCGCAACGGTTGATATCGTACAGGTAACCAATTTCGTCCGTCGCCCAGCAGAACATTGGGTGCGAATAACATGGTGAAGTGCCGCGTTGCATCGCTTACACGCCTCAACTGCTCGATTTCACGTCGCAGCGGCGCGGCGCTGCCAGCTTCCGCCAACTCAGCCACAACCGTCGCGTCACCCAATACGACGGTGTCATCTGCGGCCGTTGGGAACAGCGCCGCCCAAGCGTCGGTTAGGCGGCCCACTTCGCCCCGCGCGTGCGGCTCAAGTCTACTTACCCGTTGGCGCAACTCGCTACATAAACCTCGGTCGCCAGCTACCACGACGGATACGACAGGTGGCCCGGTATCTCGCGCCGCCCACGCCGCAACCACGCTAGGCAAGGCACGCCAATCCCGACCAATTACGCGGCTGAATGGCTCAAGCGTCGTGGTCACCAGGGGCTGCATCGCTTCGATGGCTAAGCGTCCTTGCGGGTTCTCGTTGAGCGATTCAGGCAGGAAGCACAGAAACACCTGCGCACCGGCCGGTGCGTAGTCCAAAACAATCGGCGGGCCGTTGGTCGGAGACGCCCACAAACCGGTCTGAGCAAGCTCGACGTCTGGCTCCGCATTCTGCTCATCAACAGCAGCCGGTTCGTCGATTCGCGCAGGACCTGCTGGCTCCAACGGGCCAACGGTGGCATCCGCGGAGTCGTCCGTGTGACCTTGCGAACTACTGGAATCCGGAGGATCGCGAAGCAAGATCGCCAAAATGGCAATCAGTGACAGCAGTGCCACCGCCGCCGGCAGCCACAACGAGCGGTACGATTTCTTCGGCGGCCGGAAGCGAGCAGCCAGGGACGGCGAAGTCGACTCGGACGTCGCTGGATTCAACTGGATGGAAACTGCAGGAGACGCTGCGGGCGACGGACTGGCGGGCGCCGCAACCACGACCGGCGGGAATTCTGCGACGGTAGCACCGGTTGTCGCCGACGCCGTGTCGGCCTCGGCAAGCTGCTCCAAAAAGGCAGTTTCGGTGGCGCGAGACCGGGCCGTCGTTTGGCGCAAACCGCTCGGCAGAAAAGGCTCAAGCTGCTCGATGACTTCCGCGACATGCGAATATCTGAGCTGCCGCTGCTTGGCCATCATGAAGGCGATGACTTTCTCCAAACCATCGGGAACCGTGGCGGGCGGTTCAAGCGGGTCGAGGCGACGCGTGGCATGCTCGTCCAACATCTGCTCAGCAGTTTCTCCGTCGAAAGGAGTTCTCCCACTGATCAAGTGGTACAGCATCGCGCCGAGCGAATAGATATCCGTCAAAGCGTCAGCGGTTTGCGCCGGCAGGAGGAATTCAGGGGCCAAATAGGCGACGGCGGCTGGTGGGCTGTTTAGACTTCGCCAATCCTGACCGCTCAGGGGCAGATCCACAGGATTCCGAAGTAGCCGCACATGGCCGCCCGGTTGAATGATCAAATCAGACAAGTTCAAACGCCCATGGACAGTGCCCGCAGCGTGAAGGTGGCCGACGGCCAGGGCAGCCTGGTGGACAAGTTGCACGGCGGCCGCAGCCGACATCTTGCCGCGTCGCGACACCAGTTCGGCTGCCGTGTTTCCTTCAGGCCATTCGCACCACGTCCAAACCTCAGATTCAACCACTTGCGAACCGTAACACCGATCCAGGTTGGGGTGTCGCAGTTGCCGGGCCTGTTCGCCGCGCTCCAACTGCTGGTCACGCTCACCGGCGCTACCGGTACCTCCGCGCCAGCCAATCAGACGATGACCAGTCGGCAAATGAAGGAGTTCACGGCGGCGCGCGGTTGACAGCCAGGCAGGACGGATGTCCAGGATGCGTAGCTCACCGACGATCAAATCACGCCCGGACTCGGCCAACAACAACTTGGCCTGATAGGCTGAAAGTAGCTGCTGTTTGACGAGCCAGACGGCAAGCTTTCGTACGTCGGGATCTTGATCATGTTCGGTCAGAAACCGTTCCGCCAGTTGCTGACAGGTATCCCGAGACATCAGTCCCGTGTGAAAGATGGCTTGCCAGAACTGTTTGAATTTGACCGACATGAAGCGTACGAACACATGCCCCTAAGAGTTGGCCGGCACGGAATCCGCCCAGCGCGCCGCAACCGATCCGATGATGCGTCCCGCTCGTTCGACTTGCTCGGTGGAGACATCGAGATGAGTGAGCGCGCGCATCCGGTGCTTTGATTCTACCAAGACCAACACGCCCTGCTCTTCCAAGGCTTGCGTAAATTCCGCTGCCGATCGTCCGCCTCCTGTCAGCTCGAAGAACAGAATGTTCGTCTCCACGTCCTCGTATGTCAGGCGCAGACCGGGTGAGCTGCGGATCGCTGCGGCCAGCACCTGCGCATTCGCATGGTCCTCTGCCAAGCGATCCCGGTGGTGTTGCAGGGCGTAAAGCGCCCCGGCCGCGATGATGCCACACTGCCGCATTCCGCCACCGAACAGCTTGCGATGGCGCCGGGCGCGTTTGATCCACTCGGCTGGCCCGGCCAAAGCGCTGCCGACCGGTGCTCCCAACCCCTTGCTGAAACAGATACTCACCGTATCGAACAAGGTCGACCAATCTTGAGCGGCGATGCCAGTGGCCGCAACCGCATTGAACAGGCGTGCCCCGTCCAGATGAATCCCGATGCCCGTCGACCGGGCCCAGCGGCTGATGGCGGCCACGTCCTCATAGGGCAACACCCGGCCACCGCCGCGGTTGTGAGTATTTTCCAAGCAGACCAAACGGGTCCGCACCATGTGATCATTGTCGGGCCGCACGAGGTCTTCGAGCTGGCAGAGCGTCAGGTGCCCCTGCTGTCCGCCGATCGGACGAGCCACAACGCCGCTCAATTGCGCGAAGGCGCCCTGCTCATGATTGTAGATGTGACAGTCGGTTTCGCAGAGAAATTCGTCGCCCGGCAGACAGTGAAGCCGCACCGCGACCTGATTGGTCATGGTACCCGACGGCATGAAAATCGCCGCCTCTTTGCCCAGCACTTCTGCCGTCAGCCGCTCCAGCTCGGCCGTGGTGGGATCTGCTCCCAACACATCGTCGCCGACGGCCGCTGTCGCCATGGCTTGCCGCATCGCGGGTGTAGGTTGCGTGACCGTGTCGCTGCGCAGGTCGATGATTTCCACAGCCATCCTTCGTTTCTCCTTGTCAGAATTCTGCCCTGCCAAGCTATCAGTTGGACCGCCGCGACGCCAGATCGGGCAGAACGCAGCCTGCCGTCGAATCCGCGTCCATTCACTGCGCCCAACTTTCGTGAAAAGTGCTCACTGTGAGATCGTGCTCGGTCGCCACGATTCTGATCTGACGGACACATGATTACGGCAGGAACCACCGACCCAACCTTGGAGACGTGCAAGCGACATGTCACAATGACGGATTCCTCGTAACCTGCGGAGCTGCTCCGATTATGTCATCGCCTTCGTTTACCCTTCGCCGCATCGACACGCGCCGGCCCAACTGGCAGGACGAGTTGACCGATCTGCGCAATCGCCTGAGCCCCCGCGGCAATATCGTAAGTGCCGCCGGTCGACAGCGGACGATCGACGTGTTCGGCGCGCCGCTGACACCTCAGCAGGTGGTCGAACGAATCTGTAGTGAAGTCCAGGCACAGGGCACGCCGGCCGTGCTCAGCTATTCGAGCAAACTGGATCGCGCGGAGTTGGACGAGAATTCATTGCGAGTTCCCGCCGCCGAACTAGCTGCGGCACACGCGCAAGCCACGCCGGAATTCCTCGAGACTATCCGCCGCATTCGCGACAACATCTGGCGTTTCCAGACCGCGATTCTCCATCACGATGTGACGGTCGAGCCGAGCCAGGGTGTGGTGCTGAAGCA
>JAGQPK010001309.1 GCA_020426755.1 Planctomycetales bacterium | reverse complement strand
CCTGCAGCACACAAACATCGTGCCGATCTATTCGGTACACCAGTGTGAACCACATCAACTGGTTTGCATGCCGTTCTTTGGTTGTTGCACGCTGGCCGATGTTCTTCGCAAATTGTTCGGCACGACGGCCGGCCCTAGCGTCGTGCCGCGCTCCGGCGCTGCGTTGCTGAGCACCGTAGCCGATCGTGCAGCGGAAACGCTGACCGATTCACAGCTTGGATCTCATCTCTCCACGGCTAATCCCAGCGGCCAGCGTTTGGTGCCGCGTTCAGCGTTGGAACGACTGCAGGATTGCAGTTATGTGGAAGCTTGCCTGTGGCTCGCCGCCGAAATTGCCGCGGGACTTGCTCACGCACATCAATTGGGTATCGTCCATCGTGATTTGAAACCAGCGAATGTGTTGATCACCGACGACGGTCGACCGATGCTGTTGGATTTCAATCTGTCCGCAGACGACAACGATGCCGTCCGCGAAGATGAAGTGGGTGGCACACTGCCTTATATGGCTCCCGAGCACCTGCGGGCATTGGTCGGCAACGGTCGACCGGACGCTCGCAGCGATATCTATTCGTTGGGCGTCGTGCTGTTCGAACTGTTGACGGGCACTCGCCCTTTCATGGATTGCCAGGGCAGCGTAAATCAAGTTGTTGCAAAGCTAGTCGACGAGCGGCAACAGCTTACTCGTGCATCGCTCCGCGCGAGCTTAGAGGAAGGCAACCGCTTTGTCTCTCCGGCCGTGATGTCGATCCTGTATCGCTGTTTAGCGCCCGATCCTCGCTTGCGTTATCAATCGACGGAAGAACTTCAAGAGGACCTACAACGACAATTGAACCATCGCACGCTGCGTTACGCTCCGGAGCCATCGGTGCGTGAACGGATCAGCAAATGGGCCCGACGTCATCCACGACTCGCATCAGCCACCGGCGTCTCGGCCGCCGCAACGGTGCTGCTGATCTTATCGACAACGGCCTGGTTGGCACGCGGTGCACACGTCGCGCGACTTACGGCTCAACAAGAATGGAATGATTTCCAGACGAAGTATCAAACAGTCCGCCTGGCACTGCGACAACCGGAAGTTCAACCGACGACGCTTGAGCAAGGAGTAGCTGCGGCGCGCGAACAATTCCGACGATACGCCTCGGCCGATCCGGCCACATTGTCGCAACACGCAGGGTATCGTCTACTTAACCATACGCAACAAGAGACGCTGCAGCGCGAATTAGCTGAGCTTGCGTTCCTGCTGGCCAGTGCCGAAGTTCAACTCGCGCGCTCGACCAATGTGGCCCCGGTGCGTGAGCAAACGCTGCTGGAAGCACGCAGTTGGAATCATCGCGCGAGTCTCTTCGGCTCGATCAACTGGCCGGCCATCGGTTGGCAACGCGAGGATCTGCTGGCACTACTCGATAAAGATCATCCTCGTGCCGCACAGCCGACTGCTCCTGTCGAATTGACTGACGCGACGACCAAAGATTTCTGGGCAATGTACACTGCCGGGGTGGCCCGCTACGACCAAGGGCACTTTCGTGATGCAGTGACCACATTGCGTCACGCCGTCGACT
>JAGQPK010001308.1 GCA_020426755.1 Planctomycetales bacterium | reverse complement strand
GCTGGTTTGGACCTCGCGTGCCAATTCGAGGTCGCGAGCCAGCTCGCGTTGCTGGATTAGGCTCTCATGCAGTTGTGCATTATCGATGGCCACGGCCGCCTGAATGGCGACGCTGACCAGGACCTCGAGGTCTTCTTGCTTGAACCGGTTGCGCTGATCGAGTGTATCAATCTGCAGCATGCCGATCACGTCGCCGTCTCCGTTGATCAACGGGGCGCACATCATCGATCGGATGCGGAAATCGGCCACGCTGTCGCTCATTTCGAACCGCTCGTCAGCGGCAGCGTCGGCCGACAGAATGGCTTGTTTGGAACGGACGACTTCGTTTACGACCGTGCGGCTTAACCGAATCGTGTCCGACCCGCCCTCGCGACGCAGTTTTGTCCAGCGTGGGATCAGGTTCCCCTGCGGATCCTGGAGCACGACGAAGCCCCGATCAGCCTGGAGAAAGACTTTGAATAGGCTGTTAAGCACTTGCGGCAGAACTTGATCCAATGAGAGCGATTTGCCGAGGTTCCGGGTGATTTCCAGCAGCGCCTTCAGCTTGGCTTCGGGCGTTGCAGAAAAACGAACACTGCCGGCCTCGGAGGACACGTCAAGCTTCGACATGATGGTCGACATGGACGGTTCCTGGCCATCGTCGACCAAGACGGCCATGCCTGACGGTGGATCGTCGGCCTCGGTATCGCCCTGGAACGAGAAGGCAATGTCGCAAACTCGAATCCGATCGCCCGTTTTCAGTCGGTGCCGGCCGAAAATCATCTGATCGTTGACGAACGTGCCATTCCGGCTGTTCATGTCTTCGACGAAGAATTCAGGGCCCATACGAAAGAGCTGCGCATGATGGCGGCTCACGGCGCCCGCATCGACCACAATGTCACATTCGGGGTGGCGTCCGAGTACGTAACGATTCTTGGTCAGGACATGCCGCTGACCGATCGTCGGGCCGTTATCAGCGGTTAGGAATGCCATCGCCCAATGACTTGCGTGGTTAAAAGAATCAGACAGCGGCGATTATAGCCGAGCACCAAACGCAAGTCAGCTAGCCTACGGTGACAGGATTCCCGCATAGCAGCTGAGCTACGGAAACAGATGGACGCACGTCCGCGCCGGCACGCGAGCCGAGTGAGTAAGCAATTGAGCTGGGGCGCAGGGACTTGAACCCCAACTAACGGAGCCAGAATCCGTCGTGCTACCAATTACACCACGCCCCAAAATCGCGTGTTGGCGTCTTTTTACC
This sequence comes from Planctomycetales bacterium, assembly GCA_020426755.1. Lineage (GTDB taxonomy): Bacteria > Planctomycetota > Planctomycetia > Pirellulales > Pirellulaceae > JAGQPK01. Next base: position 321 of record JAGQPK010001308.1, on the reverse strand, counting down.
ATTCCCCGACTGAAGTGCCCAGATGGGTTTCAGAAAAAGGAAACGGGACACTGAAGCGGCCGACATCCGGCCGATCTGCCGGGGCCAAAGCTCAGAGCTAAGCGCGGCGCGCAAACCAATGTTGCGGCCGCAGGCTGCCACAACAGCGGCAGCGGTAGGGCCAGAAGGCCAGCGCAAACCCGAGCGTGCCGACAACGACAAGAGTTCGTGTAAACGCATCGAGTCGGACGGGTGTGTGATATTCTTCGCGCCAACAACTGTTACAGAAACAGATCTTCTCGTCCTTCATGGGCCGGCGTCTCAACTGTCAGTGGTACAAGA
>JAGQPK010001307.1 GCA_020426755.1 Planctomycetales bacterium | reverse complement strand
AGTGAAACGTCGCTCATTGACTCGGAAACCGGCTTCTACCTGAGCGCAGACGTCCACGACAAGGTTCAACGCCGACTGCAACGTTGGGTGGGTTGGCGCTCAATCGTCGACGGCCCAAGGTTTCCGACGGCGGTCATCGATATGCAGTTCACGAATGACGAGCTCCGTACATTCGACATGAACCTAGTTGACGAGGTGCGATTCAATGTGCCGCTGAGCCCGGCAACGTTTGTACTCGGTGCGCCCGCCGGTGCGATCATAGTCGATAGTCGAGAACCGCAAGAAGGCGTTGTACAAATCCATCGCGACGTGTTTGATGCCTCGTCCGCCGAACAAGTGAAGGCAGCGAGTCAACCATTAAAGCAAGACTCCACGCCCACCGAGCTGGCGGCATTCGCGGACCTGCGGCGAACCTACGTCCTGCCCGATGGTGAAGCGTTGCGACGACTCGGACCACCGTTCCCGTTGTCCCGCAACTATCTGATGAGAATGCTCCGACCCGATTACGCCCCCGAGCGACGCGGAACGCTCAATGCAATAATCACATGGCAGGATGGCCAAATGAGCGGCCTGCCAACTTACTATGGTGACCTCGTGCCAACGCTCGAGCATCTAATCGGATCACTGCTGAATCAGCCTTCTGCCGACATTGAACTCCCGGCCGACATTCTCGGCGTAGCCCTGCCCGGAGATTACTTGGTACGCTCCGACGCAACTCACGACGAGCTACTGGCCGCGCTGTCTGAATTAGCTTCTCAAGAACTTGGGCGGCCCGTTCGCCTGTCGTTTCAAGACGTTTCCCGAGTTGCATACGTGGCCCGCGGCACACTGACGCTCGACGAGTCGAAGCTCGCCAAGTATAGGAACAAACCCTCGATTGCAATCAACGCGGGGGAGGGCGCGGGTGCACACGGAGAGATCATCAACGTTGGAGATTTCGCCACTCTACTGCGCGAATTGAGTGAGTACATCGACGTGGGGATCATAGACGAAACGACTTCGACCGATCGCCGCCTCGCCTGGTCCAAACGTTCGTATAACCACGACGGACAGCCCGACTCCCAGAGGCTTCTCGATCCGCGGATAGCCCTCGACCTCGTGACTCAGCAAACAGGCATCACATTCGAACTTCAAACGCGCACGAGGAAGGTACTAACTCTGTCGCAACCGCCGGACCGCGCGCCATGAACACGTTGGAATTAAAGCAACTTCGCGTATCGGCAGGCGGACATGCTCTGAGCTCGTTCGATTCATTGGACGAGCATTTGTTGGCGACAAGGGCATAACGATGCATGTCATCGTAGCCTTGACACACCCGATCTGATACACCGAAGCAGCCGCTACGCACGCCGTCGAACCGACCTAATGCTGCCGACGATACCGGGCGACTCGCTCGCGGCAAACTGCAGGCCTTCCGATTCCTGAGTCCGGGCAGTGGACGACATCGGGTCCCAAGTGAGCCAATTCCGGCCCGGGTGAGCGGTCACCAAACCTGCGTCGGTGGAGCCCGCCTCAGACCGGAAGCACAGAGAGCGATGGACTGACGGGTATCGAGCGCGGCG
>JAGQPK010001306.1 GCA_020426755.1 Planctomycetales bacterium | reverse complement strand
GTTTTTCGCTGTGTACTTTTTTTGAGACGAATCTGAGTCGGGCGTCGCATTGTGTCAGTGATCCGCCAAGCAAGGCCATTCGCGACCCAATGAGGAGCCAGTTATGTCCGCTGTTTCGATTCTTGAATTCACGTCTACGCTTCGCCGGACAACCGAGTGGGCAACCAGTACCGACAACGATTGGGGCCTCGAAGCGGCAAGTGCTGATTCGCGAGGGATGCCAGACACTGAGCCAGCGACGATTCCGCTGAAGCGGAGTTCTTCGCGTGTGGCGGAGGATGTCACGGCAGCAATGGCGTTATTGGCCATGGGAGTCGCCAGCGTCAGCTTTATCGGCTACTTCGCAGCGAACTTCTATGCTTCGATGATCCAGCACGGACCTTTTCAGATCATCCGCGCCCTGGGCGGTCTGCACTAACAGCTCAGCTTGGCCACTATCCCCGACTGGATACCCCCTCGGACGTGTGGTTAAATAGAGAGTTTCAACGATGAGCGTTGTAAGCGTCGAAAAGCCGAGTGACATGAAAGACATCACAACGATTCTCTCTGCAGCCGCCGAAGGAGATTCCGGAGCTGCTCGCGAACTTCTGCCGCTGGTTTACGAAGAGCTGCGGCGACTGGCCAGCAAAAAGATGGATCGCGAGAAGGCGGGCCAAACGCTCAACGCAACGGCGCTTGTCCACGAAGCGTACATGCGGCTCGTCGGACCCGACGGCGGACCCAACTGGGATAACCGAGGTCACTTCTTTGCGGCCGCTGCCGAAGCGATGCGGCGCATCTTGGTCGAGAACGCTCGCCGCAAGGGACGAATCAAACACGGTGGCGGACGCAACCGCGTCGAATTGGAGAAGTGCGAGATTTCGATGACCGCCAAGCCTCACGAAGTTCTAGCGGTCAATGAAGCGCTTGATCGCCTCGCGGAAGAAGATCAAGTCGGGGCCGAGATCGTCAAACTTCGCTACTTCGCTGGCCTGTCGGTCGAGGAGGCCGCGAATGCACTCGAACTGTCACGCGCCAATGCATACCGACACTGGAAGTTCGCGCGAGCGTGGCTGCAATGCGAACTGAAGGACGAATTGTCAGGGCGGTCTGAATCGAACGACGAAAATTAAGCTGCAGAAAGTTCGAAACCGCCGTGTCAGACGCCAAAGACATTTTTCTGCGAGCCATCGAGTGCACTTCGCCGAATGAGCGTGCGCAATTGATCGACGAGGCCTGCGGGGACAACGCCGGCCTTAAGCGTCGCGTCGAAGCATTGGTCGCCGCACACGACGATCCAGATAGCTACCTGGAGAAGCCACTGGCACGGTTCGACGTCACAGCAACCCACGATAGCAGCCATTCGAAACTCTCTGACTCGTCGTCCTCGCATCACGGCCGTTTCCTGCCGGGTACGAAAGTCGCTGGGCGGTATCGCATCGTGTCGATGCTCGGTCGCGGTGGCATGGGTGAAGTTTATCGAGCGGACGACATGCGTCTAGGGCAAACCGTTGCGCTCAAGTTCTTGCCGCCAGAACTGGCAAGGGACGCGAAGCGGCTGGAGTATTTTCACAACGAAGTGC
>JAGQPK010001305.1 GCA_020426755.1 Planctomycetales bacterium | reverse complement strand
CCACTGCATGTTGTGGTTTGCATCAATGTAGATAGTGACGCCGCCCAATCCCTTTTCCTCACGCTGCCACGCGCCATCGCCATTGGCATCCAACCATTTCGTGCCGCGAATCGATCCCGGACGCAATGTTGAATAGTTGCCAAAGTCGATCTCCGAAACAAGTTCTCCTTCGGCCAACGTCACGACGTGTGCGCCTGGTCCACCAATTTCGACTTGGCCGACGGCAGTCAGCGTGGCGAGACGAGCTTCACGCAGATCTTCGTTCAACACCACGACCACGTCGTAGACGCCCATGTGTAGATTCTCAACCGCAACCGTAGTCGATTCCGGTGAAATCACGTCGTTACATGCGTCTCCCACTTGATGACCGGTTAGCGAGACGATGATGTGATCGCCGACCACCGTCGCGGATGTCGCACCGTCAATGAGCGCTCCACAACTGTCTGGCCAGACGACCGTCATCTCGAGCTTCGCCGAGAGCGAGTTGGGAACCGCAGCATCGCTCTGTTCGGCTGACACGCTGGTCACATCCAGATCGATCGCCACGCCGTCATGAAGTGTGCTAGTTTCCGAACTCAAAACGATGCCGTTAATGCCCGGATACGTTTGAATGTAGTTGGGCGGTACGATTTCGCGCACCACGTACTCACCAGCTCGCAAGCCATCGAACCGATAGTAACCGCCTTCGTCGAAGTCAGTAAACTCGTCGTCATATGAAGTGATCGTGCTCGGCTCGTTGCGGCTCCATTGCCCGTCACGATTCAAATCGACGTAAATCGTGACACCGCCCTGCCCCACTTCATTGCCGTCGCGAACGCCGTTGCCATTGGCATCCAACCATTTGTGGCCTTCGATCTGAGCACCACCGCCGGCCAGCCGCATATTGCCGAAGTCGACACCTTTGACCGCTTCGCCCGGCGGCAAGTCGACGATGTGCGCATACAACGGTACCGGGTCCACGCCCCCGTTCACGTAAACCGGGATTGCTCCATATTCTGTGCCGCTCTTGGCATCCACCACCAAGAGCTTGAAGGCCGTAGGCACACGTTCCGCTGTGATTTCGACTTTGAAGAAGCTCGTATCGCCACCGCAGCCATTCAGTTGCGGACCCGATACGTTCTGCACGCGGACATCGGGGTCTGCCGAAACGACATCCAACTCAACCGGCAAAATGCAATATGGCAATACCGACGCGGACACTTCGGCCGCAACCGTCTCGCCCGGCTGCACGTCGAATGACAACTCCGGCGGCTCGACATGCACGAACTCGTCACCGTCCGGATTTGCAGGATCGATCGGAATCGGATCAAACGGCGCGGGCGGCGTAATCCAATTGATGGGGTGCGTTTGCATGAAGCCTTCGGGCACCACTTCGCGCACCCAGACTTCACCGGCCGGCACGTTCTCCAAAACGTAATTGCCCGTCTCGTCGCTGCGAGTATCCGGGTCGTCCCGCTGCGTCCGAGCATGCGGCTCGTCCGCATCAAGTTGACCGTTGTGATTCAGATCGGCGTAGATGGTCACGCCGGCGAGTCCCGGTTCGTTGTCCGTAGCGACGCCATCGCCG
>JAGQPK010001304.1 GCA_020426755.1 Planctomycetales bacterium | reverse complement strand
CGTTTGTCAACGTTCAAGTCAAGCAAAACGCGTAACCGAGCCGCTGCGTGAGTTCTTGTTGAGCGCGTTGTCGTTGGCTGCCATTGGCGCTGTGGCCGACGTTGTACCGCTGATCGATGAGAATCGCGCGATCGTAAAGCACGGACTCGTGAGTCTGAAGTCGAGGCCAACGGTGGGCTTGGCAGAATTGATGCGGGTGTGTGGGATCGATCAAAAATCCTCACTGGCCAGCGAAGATATCGCCTTCGCGCTGGCGCCACGACTCAATGCCGCCGGTCGGTTGGGCCAGGCCACACTGGGCGTCGAACTGCTGTCGACCGACGACCCGGACCGGGCCCAGTCGCTGGCCGCGTACATCGATGAGCTCAACAAGAATCGACTCTCGCTGGAGCGCAGTATCTATCTGTCGGCGACGAAGCAGATCAAAGAACTCCACGCGGACGATGAACCGCCGGCATATGTGTTGGCGGATCGCGGCTGGCATCAGGGAGTAATCGGCATCGTGGCTGGTCGCTTGGCCGAGCGTTTTCATCGGCCCGTCGTCATGATTGCACTTGATGAACTCGGTTGTAAGTCGGGCACCGGTTCGGCCCGCAGTGTGCCAGGTTTCGACCTGCACGCAGCCCTTGCTGCATGTAGCCGACACTTGGTCAAACATGGCGGACATGCCGCTGCTGCGGGCCTGCGCATTGACGAAGCTCACGTCGGCGCATTTCGCGATCACTTTTTTGAACACGTTGATGAACAACTGAGCGAGAGCGATCGCACCGCCGAACTGCAGCTCGATGCCGAAGCCTCGTTCCCTGAACTTACGCTGCGCACCATCGAGGAAATGGAACGGTTGGCACCTTTTGGACAGGGCAATCCACGCCCTTTGCTATGTGCCACTCAAGTCGAGATCTCGGAAGCACCTCGTCCCTTAGGACAGGGTGATCGGCATATGAGTGTCAGGCTGCGACAGCACGGACAGGAACTTCGCGCCTTAGCGTTTAACCGTGCCGAGTGGATTGCGGCGATGAACTCTGGCGGACAACCGTTAGACATCGCGTTTCGACCAGTTATCAACGAATTCCGCGGTCGCCGTACGGTGGAACTGCACCTGCAGGATTGGCGGACGACGGGAACTAAGACCTAGGAGGTTCTAGGTCCTAGCCGCTAGCCACTAGGTTTTAGATTCTAGGCGTCGGCCGAGCGGCCCCCCGTAAAATCCCGCCGAACCGCGGTTGACGGCCTTCCCGTGCCGACGTTACTATTTGAGGCTCTTGCGAAATGGCAGTCGCCGTGACCCGTGGGTTACTGAGCGAGTTTGCCTTCTTTGACAAGAATCGGGGTGTAGCGCAGTCTGGCTAGCGCGCTTCGTTCGGGACGAAGAGGTCGAAGGTTCGAATCCTTTCACCCCGACTTTCGCCCTAGGCGAAAGTCGAGAGAGTAGAGACGAGAAAGTAGAACAGTAGAGCGTTCTGCGGTTGGACTTGGGTTCACGTCGGAACGGCTGTAAGCCATTCGACTTTCTCGTCTCCACTCGATATTGTTCTCGACTCTCTGCAGTTCTGGTTACGACTGACTCG
>JAGQPK010001303.1 GCA_020426755.1 Planctomycetales bacterium | reverse complement strand
TTTCGGAATGACGATTTCCGATTTCTGAATGATGAAGTGGTCGTTGCTGACATCCCGTCTTTCATTCAGAAATAAGGAGTCCGCAATCATCATTCCTCAATCATCTCCGTCCGAACCGCGGCTAGCGGCTTTCGGCGACGCCCCCCACAACGCCCTAACACTTGCGGGCATCCGTTATTTCCTTGTCGCAGCCCATCAAACTGCGCATAATCAGTGCTCTCTTGTCATGCCTCGCTGAATCCAGCGCCGGGACGCGCACGTTGTTTGGAATGATCACCGTGAGATTCTTGCCATTGCGCTCCGCCTCGACAGTCTTTTCTCACTATATCTACGTTGCCTTTCTTGTGGCCTGCGTTCTGCAAACGCGTTGCCACTGGGTCAAAGGCGACGTAATGGTCTCAATCACGCATGTCGCTGCGCTCGATTGTTATTCCACGAACAGTGGCGACGGCTGCACGTTGCCCGCAATTCCTTCGGGCTCGACTTACGTGTACTCGCCTGACACTCTGCCCGGCAGCTTCACCGAACTGAAATCACAGGCGAGCCTCACATTCACCTACGATCCGGACCTGATTGGAGATGGCGATAATGCTTGGTTCGAGACTCAAGCAAGCGTGACCGAAACCAATACATTGACCGATTTGGTGAGTGTGCAAGGTGCGGAGAACGTTTCAGGCGGCTGGCTACAGTTCTATTGGAACGTCGACGGTCAACAGACGCTTTCGTTTAACATGCCGAATGCGGGGTCGGTTCAGGCCTCGGTATTCGATGCGTCCGCCGAGATCAGCGGGTTTGCCACCATCGATGGTGACGACTATCCATTACAGGGCGGCTTCGACACGTTCACCTCGCTGTTAGACAACAACAGCTCTCCTCTGACTGGCGGCACACCGTACTCCGCCACTTCGGGCCCGATCTTCTCGGACTTCTCGACCATTGTTCCGTGGACCGGCGGCAGCAACGTTACGGTTAACTTCACGCTTTCCAGCACGGTCGAATTGGAAATGACGGGCAACGGCGAAGCACCCGCATTCACCGCTGACCTGCAATCAAACTTCTCTAATACCGCGACCATCGTTGGCGTCGCGGTACTCGACAGTCAGATGTCTTTGATCCCAGGGGCCACGGCCTTCAGCATCACCAATGAATCCACCTACGCGGCGGTTCCGGAACCGAGTTCCGCGGTGTATCTGTTGATTGCCGCGTTCTTTGGTGTGGGCGTCAGGTACCGCCGGTCTCGCGGCAAGGCCTAGTGACTAACACAAAGTACGTGTGCGAACGGCTACGCAGGTGTCGGTCCCGGCACCATCAGCATCCAGGCCAGACCGAACTTGTCGGTCAACATTCCGTAACAGGGCGACCAAAACGTTGGCGTTAGCGGCATGTCGACACTGCCGCCTTCTGACAGTGCGTCGAAAGCCCGGCGTACGTCCGCCTCCGAATCCATCGAGATCGCCAGGCGAAAGCCGTCGAACTTCGAGGCGTCGCTGCACCCATCGGATGCCATCAGACGCGTATCACCAACCTTGAACGACGAGTGCATGATCTTATTTTCAAAGCCAGGTTGTA
>JAGQPK010001302.1 GCA_020426755.1 Planctomycetales bacterium | reverse complement strand
AATCCCAGCGGATGAGAGTTTGAGCGATACCAGGTTGTCGAGCTGACTTAGCGATGACAACCCATTGTCAGTAACTTGGCCTTCATCGATGCGGAGCGCCGTCAATCGCGTACAATCCGCCAGTGCCGCGAGCCCGGCGTCGGTCACGCTGGGGCACTTAAGCGTCAAGTCACGGAGAGCCGGAAGTTGCGACAGCAGTGCCAGATCCACATCGGAAAGCTCGGCGCCGGCTAGTACCAATACCTTGAGTTGCGAGAACTGCTGCAACGCCGACAGATCCACAACGGTCGCCTGGACGTCGCTACCGGCGGTGGAGAAATCGGCGCGTGTGAGCTGTCCGTTGTCGACCTGCAGTTTGACGCCCCGATCACGCCAGTCCGCAAGCGCGACATCAGCCGCGGCACCGTCGCCTGCATTCTCCACACTTGAAGCTGGAGTATCCGCGCCGGGCGGTGACGTTGGTGTCGACGTAGGTGGCGATGTTGGCGCCGATGTAGGACTACATCCCGCCAGCATCAGCAACGCAAGTCCGCTGATGCAGAGTGACGACCTGAGGGCAGTCCAACTGTTCGCACTCATCGCACAATCCTTTTCTGCACGTGTCAGCTATTGGTCGAGTTTGAATCCGGGCCGCTCGAACAGCTCGTCACGCAAACCGAAGGACACCGCTGTATTCGCGACGTTCAGCCGCTTCAACTCGGGCAACTCCAATAACTGGCGAACACCGGTGTCTTCCATGGCGGTGCCGCTGATGTCGAGATCCTTAAGTTTGGTGAGCTTCGCCAGACTGGGTCCGCATTCGTCAGTGATGCGCGTGGCCTGCAGATTGAGCGTCTCCAGGGCCTGCAGTGTCTCGAACGCTTTGATGTCGGCATCGTCCGTTTTGGTTTCCCAAATATCGAGCGTCTTTAAACCGGTCATGCGGCCGATGTTGGCAATCCCTTCGCTGCTCAGCAAGCGACATTCACTCAATTCGAGGTAGTTCACGTTAGGCAATGCCGCCAGCGCCGCGATTCCGTCGTCGTCGATTGACGTCGCGCGGAGTTCCAGTCGTTCGAGTGTGGTAAGCCCGACGATTTCCTTGAAGCCTTCGCCGGTGACGTCGCAGTCACGCATCCGCAGACGACGCAGCTTGGGTAGCGTTGCCAACGACTTCATGCCCGCGTCGCTGATGCGCGAACGATCCATCTGAATCGACTCGAGCGTCGGCATGTTGCCGAACACGACGAGACTTTGATCCGTAATCGAGTTTGTATTGACGTTGATGGCTTTGAGCTTCAAGTCCTTGATCGCCTCGATGCCGGCGTCCGTGATTTTGGAACGTTCGACTTGGAGATCGACCAGCGACTTAATCTTGGCGATGTGCGCCATACCGAGGTCGGTCAGATTACTGTTGCGAATGTCGAAAGCGCGGAGCTTCGGGAGCTGTGCCAAGTGTGCGATGCCGTCGTCGGTGACGCCAGTCAGCCGCAGCATCAGCACCTGCAAATTCGGCAGTTGACCGACCAGCTTCAGCGCCTCGTCGGTGATGGCCGAACCAGTTAAATCGATCACGCGCAGCTTTTTGAGTTC
>JAGQPK010001301.1 GCA_020426755.1 Planctomycetales bacterium | reverse complement strand
CGGCCAAGAAACGACAGATCGCGCCACCCATGCCTAGCTCGGCGTCGTCCGGGTGTGGGGCAATCACTAGCACATCGAGCATCTTCGCGTTCCTTCCGAATGGCAGGGGGGCACGGTCGCGGTCGCGCGACTCGGCGCATAAGAACGGCTCGGTCACGTTTGACCGAGCCGCCCGTTGTCGTCAATTCACGTTTGCCGTGTGCCGTTGACGCGGCTCACAGCATTTCATTGGTCGCTCCAGCGATCGCTGAAACTACCAATGGCGCCAGTTACACTTCCCAGCCGCTGCGATATTCGCGTTGCACGAACTGGTTCACTTCAGGCGTATTCGGGCTGGTCAGGTTCTTGGCATCCCATTCGATGCGGTGTCCAACCGGAGCACGCAGCGCCAGGTTGCCGACCAGGATCGTTTCGGTCAAGCGACCCGCGAAGCCGAAGTTCGAGTAGGTTTGTTCGCAATCGCCCTTGATCGTGGCGACGAATTCCCACTTCTGACGTTGATCGCCGCCGGCCTTGAACGGAATGCGCGGAATGGATTGTTCCGGCTTCTTGTAGTCGGCGAACGATTCTTTCGGCAGCAGGTAGTACTGGGCGCCGTAGTCGTCTGGCGAGAACAGCATGCCCTTGGAGCCGACGACCAAGCAACCGCTGGTCTTGGCGCCGCCTGCCTTCTGCTTGGCCAATTGAGCCTTGAAGGAAGCGGGCATTTGATCCATCAACTGATCGTTCGGCAGGTTACCACCGTCGTACCAGAAGAATTCACAAGCACGCAGACCGTTGCGCTCTGGGAATTCGAACTTCAGTGTCGAGTTCGAAGGATAGGTTTCGTTCTCGACCAGGCCTGAGTTGGCCAGCGAGGTGACCGCAACCGGATCCCACAGTTCGAGAGCGCGAACTGGCAGGTTGGTCGTGTGGCACGCCATGTCGCCCAGAGCGCCGGTGCCGAAATCCAGCCAGCCGCGCCACTTGAACGAATGATAGATGCCGTCCTTGTAGGGACGCATCGGAGCCGGACCGATCCAGCAATCCCAGTTGAGATGTTCCGGCACGGGGTCTTCACCCGGCGGACGGCCGGTGCCTTGCGGCCACACCGGACGGTTGGTCCACACGTGCACTTCGCTCACGTCACCGATTGCACCGGCACGAATGACTTCGACCGCTTCACGCAAACCGTTTTCGGAGCTGCCTTGGTTGCCCATCTGTGTGACCACGCCGGTTTCGGCGGCCAGCTCGCGCAACATGCGTGCTTCGCGAATCGACCACGTCAGTGGCTTTTGGCAATAGACGTGCTTCTTGAGCTTCATGGCACGAGCTGCCGCAGCAGTGTGCGTGTGATCAGGTGTGCTGACGGTGACGATGTCGATCTTGTCACCCATCTTGTCGAACATTTCGCGGAAGTCTTGAAATTGTTCGGCGTCCTTGAATTCGCGCCCCTTCTTCGTGAGTGTTTGACGGTCGACGTCGCACAGGGCAGCGATCTTCACGCCCATCTCGGCGATGTGGCTCGTATCACTATCGCCCTTGCCACCGACGCCGACACAACCCGCCGTCAACGATTGCAAAGGGGAATCC
>JAGQPK010001300.1 GCA_020426755.1 Planctomycetales bacterium | reverse complement strand
CCGAGATGCTCACGCCGACGTCGGCCATCATGGGCGCAGGTTTGGGTTCGGACGTTGCACTTTTGACGGACGGTCGTTTCTCAGGTGGGTCACACGGTTTCATCGTGGGGCACGTGACTCCCGAGGCACAGGACGGCGGGCCGATCGGCCTCATCGAAGACGGTGATGTCGTGACGATCAATGCCGAAACACGCCGCATCGACATGGCGGTTAGTGACGAGGAATTGTCGCGCCGTCGGTCGAAGTGGGCTGCGCCGGCGCTCAAGGCCACTCGTGGCACGCTGTACAAGTACATCAAGAACGTGAAGTCGGCGTCGGAAGGTTGTGTGACGGACGAATAGTCGTCGTTATGAGTGCGGCCGCGCCTTTGGAGTGCGGCCGCGTAGCTGCCGCTTTCAAGCGTCGCTTGCTGCCAAAGAACACGTATCTTCTAACTCGGCGTCTCAGTGTCTTGCCCCATTCCCGTGTGCTGGCAGGACCACGATCATCATTGCTCATCCGGACAGCATCCATTCGGAAGTGTCCGGTCCGCGCGACATGGCGTAAGCTGCGCAATCCCGCTCCCTGAGGGAACGCGATGGGGACGTGTTACTCGCCACATTCGGCATTCGCTCAAATCTGATTGTCGGAGTAGGCGCGAAGTGCCTCGCAATCTGCTGTGATTAAACACCGCAGCTCGCGATGACTTGGCTCTGGCGTTACCGCGTCTATAATCGACCAGACGTTTGACATCGAGCAACAAGGGAGCTTACATGACCGAGGACCATGAGTCGCCGTTGTCGTCGCAGCAACATCCGAAGAACTTAGCCGCTTTACTCGAATCAGGGTGGCAGACGAAGAGTGTCAAGCAAGAGCTGCATGACAACTTCGTGCGGCAATTAGCAGCCGGCGAAGATCTATTTCCCGGCATCATTGGTTACGATGATACGGTGATTCCTGAAATCACTCTGGCAATTCTCGCTCAGCATGACTTGCTGTTTGTGGGTGAGAAGGGGCAGGGTAAGAGCCGGTTGATGCGGAACCTCGTCCGTTTCCTCGACCCCTTTGTGCCTTACCTGGACATACCCGGGACTCCGTTTCATGAGGATCCGGCGCGGCCGCTGAGTTCGGCGGCGAAGTCTTTCTTGCATTCGCACGCGCCGGAACATGTGCCGATCGGTTGGTGGCCGCGCGAGCAACGCTATGCAGAACGTTTGGCGCCTGGTACTAAATTCGCGGACGTGATTGGAGAAATCGACCCTGCCAAGCTGGCCGGCGGTATTAGCATGTCGGTCGAGGATGCGCTCCATTTCGGCCTGATCCCGCGCATGCACCGCGGCATCTTCGCGATCAATGAGCTGCCGGAGTTGGACGAACTGGTACAGGTCGGTTTGTTTAATGTGCTAGAAGAACGTGACGTGCAGATCCGCGGATATCCTGTTCGCTTTGACTTGGACTTGATGATTCTGTTCTCGGCGAACCCGGCGACGTACAACCGATCGGGGAAGGTGATTCCGCAATTGAAGGATCGCATCGGGGCAATGATTCATACGCATTACCCCCGCGAGCGTGACTTGGGGATCGCGATTATGGAG
>JAGQPK010000012.1 GCA_020426755.1 Planctomycetales bacterium | reverse complement strand
CACCCGAAGCAGCGCCATCCAGTTTTCGTCCCGTGATTCGGGCGGCACTCAGGGGCGAGCCGCCCGAGACAAAGCCGATCTTGCCATCAGCACGCGACGTGTCAGAGCTACCGAATTCAATATCTCCGTCTTCGAGTGTCAACGGTTTACCGCCGACCATGTTCAGCGCTGCCAAGTTCTTGGCAGCTTCCCGTGCAGCCGCAACATCCTCGGTGCGGGCCAACACCTCCACCGCGGCTTTGGCTGACGCATCGGTCGCAGCACGCAGTTGAGCGTTGATTAAATGCATGTAAGCAACGTCAACGGAAAAGATCACCGTGATGAAGAAAGCCGCCATCAGCATGGCGATCAAGACGAGCAAGGCTCCACGTCGCTCGCGCGGTCGGCGACGCAAGCGAGTTCGTGCGGGAAGTTTCTGCTGGCAATTCATCAGTTGTCGGATTCCAAAAGAATGTTCGTCGTTGGAAGTGCTTGCATGGTGCCAGCGCTATTCCTTCATCATCGTGACTTCCGCTGTCAACTGTTGGTCACCGTAAAAGAAGGCTGGGATTAAGCGATTGCTATTCAGTGGAGCCGTCACTCGAGCGACCACCAACGTGCCCGGATCGGTCTTTTCCATGTTCTTCGGATCAAGTTCGATGGTGGCGGACTTGATGCGGCGGTCAGTAATGATTTGGCTGCCCCGGTCGATCGCCGTCGATGAGACCGAGTTAGGTGCGACGGCAAAGCGAGCGGTTTCGTAAGCCGTGGTTTGCAGCGACTGTTGAAGGAACACGAGGCTACAGGCTTCGATCGAAGCAAAGACGATCAGCGTAATCACGGGGAGGCAGACCGCCAGTTCAACGGTCGACAAGCCGCGACGGGCGTGCCCAGGCTGGCGTTTAGTTTGAATCTTCATAGCGACGGACCCACTAGAAATGCAAGTGACACGGAACGGCATCGGCACCGCTGAGGTTAGCTGTTGCTACTGGGCGTTGGGGCAGGTGTCGTGGGCAGGCCTTCGTCGCTGGCGATCACAATTCCACGACCGGCATTTCCAGTTGCAGGCGTGGTCGTTTGTGAGGCTGATTGAGGGCTCGAGTTTGCCAGTTCTTGGGCCAGTTGTTCCTTGATCGCGGCGATTGCCAGTTCCAATTCGTCCGCCATCTCTGTCCAGTAGTCACTGTCGCGAAACTTCAACTCCTGGTATGGCCGACCGTTCGCCAGGCTGCGAAGCTCGCGCCGAAGGCGGTGAATTGGTCCCGCGAAGCGATTACTCAACTTGAGCGAATTGGCGATGTAAACCGGCAACAGGAACAAGAGGGAAATGGTAAACGACGCCAGCGTCGGCCAAATGCGTTGCAAATGATACTGCCAAGAGTTGAAGAAACCGCCCAGCAGGACTTGTAGCATCGTTAACAATAGCAACGTTGCAACCAGGTGCAGTCCCCACTGAGCGAGGAGCTGGCGGACAAGGGAATACTGAATGACGGGTTCAATTACTAGCTGTTTGCGTTTCTGTTTCGCCATCGACGGTACCTTTACCTTGACCGACGTTGCGGTCGAGCATCATCTCATGAGCCTGTTTATCGCAGCACGCTCCGCGCTACGACCAAATCTAGCCCGCGAATGAGACTCGCAACGAACTGCGTCACGGTGCGGCCGGCGGCTGGGCGTCTAGAAACTTGGCGAAGAAGAGTTGCATCAGTTGGCGACAATGGTCGTTGGTTACCTGGACCGCATCCAGTGTGTGGGGCCAGCCTTCCATTCGTTGATAAGCATACGGAACTTTGACCTCATCAAGTCGCTTGGCCAGCATGTCTGCTTGGGCAATCGAAACGGTCTCGTCAAGCGTGCCGTGAATGACCAGCGTCGGTGGATCGGCGGCATCGAGCGAGTAAAGCGGCGATGCCTGTCGATAGACGTCGGGGCGTTCGTCGTACGTGCCGCCCAGGAACTTCTTGACCGGCGAAGCGCGTTGTCCTTCTTCCGTCGTCAGATCGACTGGGCCGTAGAAATTGACGACCGCAGCGACGCGACTACTGGTCGAAGCCCAACCTCCGCTGCCTTCCAGTTCCGGCAGATCACAATAGCCGACCATCATCGATAGATGCCCGCCGGCTGAACCGCCGATCACCGCGAGTCGCTCGGCATCAATGTGGTACTCGTCTGCATGAGAACGCATCCAACGCACCGCGCACTTCGCGTCTTCAACGGCGGCGGGGTAAGGGGCTTCGCCAGAGAGCCGATATGAGATCGTCGCGGCTGCAAAGCCCATCGCTGCGAACCGACGCGTGTAATAGTGGTAAACCGTTCTCTCGCCACCGGACCATGCACCACCGTGGATAAAGATCAGGCCCGGCACCTTCCGATCGGTTGTCGCAGTCGGCAACGCTAAGTCAAGTTGCAATGAGCGATCACCGACCTTGCCATATTCGATGTCTTTCACTTCGCGAACACCGGGCGGCAGCTCGCTTTCTTTCGGATCGATCAGCTTCAGTTGCCCTAGCCCGATCGCGGCAATTATCGCTGGGCGCGAACCATAACCTTCCGGAGCAGTCGGCAACTGCAGACGTAGTGGATTGGCCGGAAGGCTTGGCGCGGACACTTCCTCCGCAAGAGAAACCTGATCGGACGACACGAAGATCACAGCAATTGCAGCAACGAGATATCGGAACGACATCGCACGCACCTCACAGGATGAAGCTTGAGTTTCCATCCCGCTTTGGCCGTGCAGTTCGCGTGCAGCGACTGTTGATGATTACGGCGCTTCTTCGGCCGGCGGGCTGGGCAATCCACAGACGTCATAATACGACGTGCCGCGTGTGCCCGAAACCATCGCCGTCGACACATCGTCTGCGATTTGGAAAATGCTGCCGTCCATATTGAGTGACCGGAAAACGTATCTCAGCGAGTCACTCATTCCGCACAGCGTGAACGGCACTTGATTCGCGTTTAGCTGCCGTTTGACTCCCAGCAAGCTGGAGATTACCGACGATGAGATCAATTTGACATTGGTGAAGTCCACCACGGCTGCTTTGCACCCGGTGGACTCGACAATCTGCAGCAGTTCTAGTTTGAGCAGTTCCGCGAGCGCCGTGCCTTGCAGATAGGGATCGACGGGTCGGGTCACGACGGTGTCGTCTATCTGCTCCGTTGTAAAAAATCGATAGGTAGTCATTGGCGTTGTGGTTGCCATGGGATTCCCTCCGCATCCTCGTGGGATACGATCTCTCTGTTCAGCCTCAGGTCCGTATTGCTCTTCGGCCTTATTCTAAACAGGATGAAGCCCATGGTCGGCTCATTAACTGAATATTAACTGCCTGTTCATGCGTTCTTGTCCAAGCCCAACAGGACCTCGTCCAGCTCCAGGTTGCTTACATCTTTGGTGGGGGAGTTAGAATCCCAATTAGCAAAAATTGAATCAACGGTAGGAGCCCGTCCATCCAACCGTCGACGCACTGCATCGCGCTCGTTGTGGCTCGCCACACGCGTCAAAATGTCCGCCGCAGCTGGCTCCGCGTCCGTAGACACTTGGTTGACCAACGCGCGGCCAGCGATCGCCGGGGCAGCGTCGGCATAGACACCGAAGGTGAAGACGTAAACGAAGTCTCTCGTGGTAAAGTCTCCGTCGCCGTCAAAGTCGCCTTCTTCGTAGGTCGAATTCAACGGGATGTTGTCTTCGTATTCACCTGCTTGCAAGACCACGACCAAATCCGACGAGTTGAACACACCGTCACCGTTCACATCGCCGATGACGCCCTGCGCATTACCACCGGGCGTGCCGTTGGGCACGAGGCTGGCACGCCAGGTACCTGCGACGTTCCAGGCCGCTACCGGTGTGTTGGCAGGATCAATGACTTCGAGAGAAGGACCGCCGCCGTCGGTATCGGGATACCAAGTATCTTGATAAGCAAACTGTTGTAAGACCGCGCCATTGACCATCAGCGTGATCGTTTCACTGCTGTTGTCCAGCCCCCCCGACCATTGTCCGGCGATCGGAATATTGCCATAGCGGAATCGAGCTGCTGCTTCGTCCTCGACAACCACGATCGACTGGCCGCCGGCGAGCGTGGTGCCGGGCGCGAACGCGAAGTCGACGCCTGCTTGGTTGTCGCCCGTACGTACAAGTTGCACGTTATCGAGCGGAATGCTTTGGCTGCCAACGTTCGTCAACTCGATGAACTCGAAGTCTTGTTCGCTGTTGACGCCGGCGTCTCGTTCAGCTTGCGTTCGCTTCGCGGGATTGTATTGGAGTTCAGTGATGCGGAGCGATTCCATGACCGGATTGACGGCCGATGTTTGGACGTCAACCGAATCGGTCGCGATCAGGTTCCCCTGATAGTCGTAAGCTTCCAGGGTAAATGTTTGGTTGCTGGCCGACAGTGGCATTTCGATTTCCCAGCCACTCTTCGTTGGCCAGAATGCATCGAGCACGGTGTTGCTGCCCGCCAAGCGGATTTCTCGAACATCCACCCAGCCCTGGCCCGTGAGTTTCACGGTGGGGGTGCTGACCGAAAGTGTGTCGTCGTCGATACCAAAGTCGACGCGCGGAATGTCTCGCAACATGTCACGCATCGCTGTCGTATTGCGCGAGGCGGTCGAATTCGCGATCGACGTAAAGGTCTCATCGCCACCGCCGGTGTAGTTGTTCACTAGCGTGCCGTACCGCAGTGCCCAATCGGCAACGTATTCCGGTGTAAAGGAGCGATTCATGAAGTCATTCATATGCCCCCAGTACAAACGCAGGTTGTGGGGAATATTACGGATTTCGTCGAGCCGCGACGTGGCTTCGCTGACTTTCTTGATCGTCTCCGTGAAATTGCAGAGGTCGCAATCCCAGAACAGCGGAATGATCTTGCCGTCTTCCGGTCGTTGGTAGATACGAAGATTCTTGGGGCGTCCGAATCCGTAGGTGTCCCAGTTGCCGAAGTACGACTGATGTGCGTAATGACGCATCCACAAGTCGACATCCATGACTTCGTTGCTGGCCACAAACAGTTCGTCACCGCTCTTATGAATCGCCTGGGCGAATGTAGCGATCGCGGAGAAGTTATCCATCGCGCGGTTGCTCTTGATCAACACGTGTGCCCGATAGAATTCTGGATTGTCGCCTTGCTGCGCGACGACGGTCGTACTAACACCGAAATCGGCATTCTGGTAAACGTCTGTGTCGGCCTTGAGACCTTCCACGCCGCCCACTGGCGCGGTGGGAACGGTGACGTCGTCCAGCTCCCATTTCGTACCCGAGCTACCGTCGGCGAACTGTTCGTTCAGATAGAGATTCTCATAACGTGCGAGCTGAACGATGACGGGGTTTTTGTGGAGCGGAGTAATCACGTATCCGAGATCATCGTAGTTGCTGGCCTTCGAGCCACCCGCACGATTGAGCATCTGCTTCATCACGATCTCCGCCATACCGTTTAGGTCGAGGCGTATCGTGTCGTGCACTCCCAGGTAAGGTTGTTCCGGATTGAGCGAGATCTTGTAACCGCTATTGGGGCGAATCCAGCGACTCCCGGTTTGCCGGACGTGAACGTTGTAAAACACTTCGTCGTTGTGAATGAGCGTAATCGGAATCGTCCAGTTACTCATCCGATTGACGTTCAAGAACAGCCGAGCGCGATCATCGTCAGTGATGACGATGCGGAACTTGTCGATCGGTGTCGATGGACCGACTCCATCTTCTACTTGATACATCGCGCGTGATTCAGGTCCTTCAGCCGGGAAGGTTGAAGCAGCCCCGGATTGATCGACGGCCTGCGTGTAGAATTGCACGACTTCGCCGGACGACTGTGCGGGGATTGTACCCTGATAGAGCCCCGTGCCGTCGTCGACCATGGGGACTTGTTGCCATGGGCCGCCGTCGACATGCCAGAACAGTGTAACGTTGCCGATGCCGGCGGGATCCTCCGGACGAACAGACACGGTCACGTCTTGCCTGTCGCTAGGAACCGACGGCGAGTGGCTCATTTCTGCATAGGTCGGTCCGGAGTTAGCTTGAGCTTGGCCGTTCGCGGCACCTGGCGTACCAACGTCCCACGGCACATCCATCAAGGCCGTGTTTGATAAGCGGTTGAACCAGAGTCGGCTGTTGATTTGGCTATTGCCGGTGATCCATTTCACGCGGAACGACAAGGTATATTCGAGTCCGTCGCTGAGATCTTCCGAATTGGCGAATGTCGTCTCGGCATGGTCGTGAACGTTCGCTTGCGCACCCGTCGCCACGACGTGCAATACTTTGTTGCTGGGATCGGTGGGATCGACTTCAACCGTGCCGGAGTGATTGCCGATGATGCGCCACTTCGCAGGTTCGCTACCCAGAGCATCCGCTTCAAAGCTGCCATTCTGGATGACTTCGATTGAGGCGTCGCCCGTATGCTTGAGGACACTCACGTCGTCAATCAAGAACTCGCCAGCATCCAGAATGCCAAACAAGAACTCGTCGAAACGGGCTCGCTGGTTGAACACGTCCGTCAACGAGGTGGCCTTGTGGGTAACGGTGGTCCACTCGCTTTTCGCGGAGTCGTCGGAAGCAGCCCACGATTCACCCCGATTGTTGTCCGAGTACGGGTCGATCAGTTCGAGACTCGAGCCGCCTGCATCGGCCGTGGCCGGCCAGCGTCCGCCTTCGAAGTAGTGCACGCTGTCTGCCAGATTACCGCGGGCGTCGAGCAGGCGAATTCGTTCGTCATGATTGCTGAGTGAGCCGCTGAAATCACCGATCGCTGGGACGCCTGGGTAGATTTCATGGAAGGCGATGGTGTCTTTGGCGATCACCAAATACTGATGGGCGGCGATTTGAGTTCCGTCGGGAATCTTGTAGTCAATCGCGTCGTTGATCTCCCAGCCCGATACATCGATGGCCGCATCGCTACGGTTGAATAGCTCGATGTACTCCATTTCATCGCGTTCCCGATAGGGGCTACCGGGAACGAGGTCGGTGACTTGGGTTTCGAGATCTAGCTGTGCACCGAAAACAATGTCGCTATCCGACAGCGTGCGCATGTGCACTTCCACGGACAAGGTGTTGCTGCCGACGTGCAGGACGGAGGCTGGACTAGCGATCGGTCCGACCAACGTGGCGTTGGCGACCGAAGCGGAAGCAGCCGTCGCCGAGGTCACCCCGCTCGATGGCAGGTTGAACCGTTCAATCTCGATGCCGTTGATGTAGAAAATCGCTCCATCGTCAATCATGTGCCGCAAGGCGATGCGATCGACGCTGGCCAACTGCTCTGCCGAAACGTCGAATGTGGTCTGGAAGTAGTAAGTGTAGAAACGCGGATCGTTCGTCGAAGGCTGCGCCAGGATCGTGTTCTTCGGATAGGCCAACGTCGACGACTCGTAGGCAATCAGCCCTTGGCCGGCTTTCCAAGTTTGGTTGTCAATCGCGTAGGTCTGCGCGGCCCAATTCCCGGGATAGTCGGAGCCCGTGTCGTTGTAAAGCCACGCATTCGACGTCATCGACACCACGTTGCTGGAGGTGTACTGCGGCGGAACATCAGCGACGGCCAGCTTGGGCGACGGATTGTACATGATCTCATTGATCACGATATCGTCGTGTAACGCGAAGACATTGGCCGAGCCAGGGGTCGCCTGGCTGGGGAACATCCAGGCGTCGTCGCGCGACGGTGCGCGCCCCTGCAGCTTGTTCGTCACGCGGATTGCGTCCGTCACATAACCGCGCGGACCTTGAATGAGGAAGTGATCGCCGGACTCCGGTGCCGTGGCGCCCAACTGTTGCTGCGTCACAACCAACATCGCGCCTGGTGCGAGCGATTGCGAAGGTAACGCATAACGAGCAATCTGCGAGTCGGGTGCGAGCAAGCCGAAGCCGGTGAGGTCCACGGGCGCATCACCCGCATTGATGATCTCGACAAAGAAGTTGCCGTCGTTTGCGCCTGCGACTTCATTGATGCGGAGCGGCACCTGATCGCGCGTGTCGAGCGTCTTGATGCCCACCAGTTCGGCGTCGAAGAGCAAGTCGGAATCCGAAATCGTGCGATTCAATCCGTGGATGGCCAGCACGTTCGTGCCCTGCCGAAGCAACGAATTTACATCGCCCAGGTCGACGTCTTCAAACGCAATCGCCTTGGTATCTGCATTTGTGGAGGTAGCCGCTGAATTCCAGGTCAACGCAGTGGTGTTGCCGTCGCGGCCCGGGGCATTGCGAGACGCCACTTCGACGCCATTTAGATACGCGACGAAACCATCGTCATAACGCATCCGCAAGGACAACGATTCGTAGTCGAATGTGTTGCCGGTTAATTCGAACGGAAACCGCATGTAGACTGACGTGTTGACGTTGCGGGACGGCTGCGGCGTCTGCCCATTCGGCGGCTCATCCAGGTCGATGCCGAGATATGCGTTGTACCCGGTCTGCGTGTCGTAGCCCACGCCGCCGGTTCCTTGCAACCAAGCCGAATCATCGAAGCCGACGACGGTCCAGTTCGTGCTCAAACTACCGTCGCTAGGAACGATTGCTGTCGCTGGATTGGGCGAAGTCAGCAATGGAGTCAGCTCCTTGGTGTCCTCCGTGATGAAGTTGAGCTTGCCCGGCGTACCGCCCATCTGCTCGCTGAAAGTCCAGTTTTCCGCGTCTTCGCTGTTTTGAATGGGGGAACGCTTCGCCAATGTCAGTCCCGTACCGTCCGGCCCTGATGGCCAGTCGCCATCGTCTTTGAAATCGACGATATTCAATTGGCGATCGTCGTTGTTATAGAGCATCAGCGTGTCACCGCCGTTACCCAACTGGCCCGTCCACGGGCCCAAGGCGGTGAGTCCTGGATGATCTGTTTGGAAGCGCGTCGGATTGGCCGCGACTAACAAATAGCCCTTACCCGGCACGATCGTGTGGTCAGGGAACTTGTATTCAACCGCGCCACGTAGCTCCCAGTCAGAAAGGTCAATGTCAACCGTCAACTGGTTGTACAGTTCAATCCACTCCATCTGGTCGTCAACGGCGCCAGCCGGGTTGTACATCACCTCATTGAACACAACGGTGCTATCCAGCACTTGGCGCTCTTCCAACACTTCGAACGTATATCCCACGCGCTGACTGCCCGCACGACGACTGAGGCGATTGCGCTGCGGCTGGCGGCGCGATTGACGAGTCCGAGAGCTACGTGGGTTCAGGCCAAAACGTACGGGCATTGGGTTGCATTCCTTACAAACTGGGAGCGGAATTCGCGATTGCGCTGCGATCTCGGCCGGGCACGTCGATCACGGCGAGCTATCGGAATTTGCTGGGGATCACTCGGAACGCCCGAAGGTCTTCGGGCTTGTTGGGAAAGGCGGCGCGCAATCAGAGAGTTCAACGCCGTGACACGTTGCTGAGCCGCCAAAAGAAACCTCGTCGCGATAGGGAGGCAGCCCAGCACGCTCGCCGACCAACGCGCCCTGTTATCCTACTCGCAGACCAGGCCGGTTCAATCAATTTTTCCGGAAGTGACGCCGTTTCGCCCCCAGCGTGTAAAGAAACGCAAACGGCTAGCCGTCCGACTGGACCGTTGGTTCTGTCCGATCCTACTCCGCCAGTTGCCGCAGAACGCCGGTGACTAGCGAGCGGAGTTTGGGTTCCGCAGCGTTAGCTGTGGCGATGATTTCCGCCACGTTCGCCGGCTGGAGCGTATCTGGGAAGCAAATGTCCGTCACGATTGACAGACCGAGCACACGCAGGCCGCAGTGCGCGGCCACGATCACCTCAGGCACGGTCGACATGCCGACGACGTCCGCTCCGACAGCGCGCAAGAAACGATACTCAGCGCGAGTTTCCAAGTTGGGGCCGGATACGGCCACGAAGACGCCACGGTGCAGCGGCATGTCGAGTCCTCGCGCAACCGATTGAGCCGTTGCAATCAGTCGCTGGTCATACGGTTCGCTCATGTCCGGGAAGCGCGGTCCGAGCCGATCGTCGTTGATGCCGATCAGCGGGTTGTCACCCATTAGATTGATGTGATCGTCGATCACCATCAGGTCGCCGCAACCGTAATACGGATTCATCCCGCCGCATGCGTTGGACACGATCAACAGTTCCGCACCCAGCGCCTTCATGACGCGGACTGGCAGCGTCACCTGTTTGAGCGAATAGCCTTCGTATAAATGAAAACGACCCTCCATGGCCAAGACGTGCATTCCATGCAATGTGCCACATACGAGCCGACCTGCGTGACTGATCGCCGTCGACTGGGGGAAATTGGGGATTTCTTCGTAGTCGATGATTGTCGCGTCCGCGATCTCGTTCGCCAAGCCTCCCAGGCCCGTACCCAAGATGATGCCGGCCCGTGGCTGGTGCGACCAACGACTGCGAATGTAATCCGCCGCCGCTTGCATCTGATCGTAGATTTCGAGCATTGGTATTTCCTGTGGAGAACGGACGCCACAATGCGACTCATGCGATCGGACAGGTTAGCGACCTCGTTCCCATTCGACAAGTCACTTGACACCGCAGCGCGAAAAGTTGCGCACTGGATTGCGGCGTTTCGAATGCTTCTACGACCTTCACGTACGCGGTTGTTGAACGCGACACGCAGCGTCGCGCGTATTTTGTCGCACGTTCAATTCTGTTACACTGAACCGTTCGTAATCGACGATAGAACGCCGTTCACTAAGGAATAAAGCTCCCCATGGCCAATCCCATTGCAACGTTCGACACGAGTCTCGGCAGCTTCAAAGCAGAGATTTATTTGGACAAGATGCCGGTTACCGCGCAGAACTTCATCGATCTCGCCGAAGCTGGCTTCTACGATGGTCTGCACTTCCATCGCGTGATCGAAGGGTTCATGGTCCAATTCGGTTGCCCGCATAGCCGTGACCCGAAGAGTCCTCGTGCGGGCACCGGCGGTCCGCCGCATGGAACCATTCGGGATGAACATCCGGCCGACGCGCAGCTTTCCAACGAACCCGGCACGCTTTCCATGGCCAACACCGGACAACCGAATAGCGGTGGCTCACAGTTCTTCATCAACACCGTGCACAACGCCTATCTCGATTGGTTCTCACCCGGTCCGTCCAAGCACCCCGTGTTTGCCAAGATCATTGAGGGCATGGATGTCGTGCAGAAGATCGAATCGACGCCGACCGGCCCCGGCGATCGTCCAATCACGCCTGTCGAAGTGAAGAAGATCTCGATCGAACGCTAACACCGCAGATTTCGGATTTCGGATTTCGGATTTCTTAATGACGATAGGACAACGGACGGTGAATCTGAAACTTCAACATTCAAAACTCAGCAATCAGCAATCAGCAATCATCATTCAGAATCAACTAAATCCCCCCAAGTGCCGATACACAGCGGACCGGTCCACCCACTGCGGCCAATCCCTCGGTGGCTCTCACGCGGAATCGATGGCGTTCAGGGTCAGAAGCGCCGTTGCGGGATAGGAAAAAGCCGATATACTGTGCGGTTTGGCTGGAACCGTACGTGATGCTTAGAGGAAATGGTGAGATGGCTCACGAATGTAGCGTTTGCGGAAAACGTCCCCAGATGGGCAACCGGGTCGAGTTGCGTGGTAAAGCGAAATACCTCGGCGGCGTCGGTACCAAGGTCACGGGCATCACGCGCCGACAATTCAAGCCGAACCTGCAAAAGGTGAAGGTGGCGCTGCCTCAGGGCGGTGCGAAGTCGGCTCGAGTCTGCACTCAGTGCCTGCGGAGCGGTGCCGTTCGCAAGGCGGTCAAGCGTGCTCCTTTCCGCTTGACGCCGGCAACTTCGAAGTCGGGCAAGGCGGAAAGCTAGATCGCGCCGCAGTGCCGGTCGTCCCAAGGCGATCGCGTTGGTGGGACGGAGAACGGCGCGACGCAGGTCAGCGTACGAGCAACTCCGGATCATCATTCGCCCACTCGTTGCTGCGCCGAGCGCCAGCGACGGATGACAGAATAGGAAGCGGGACGTCGAGTGCGTTCCTGACGCGACTATGAGCTTAACCCGCGAAGAAGTCGAGCGCGTGGCCCTACTGGCGCGACTGGAACTCAGTCCGGATGAAATCGAGCGGATGACGAGTCAGCTCAGCAAGATCCTGGATCATGTCGAACAACTCGGCCAGTTAGACACGACCGACGTCCAGGCCATGGCGCACGCGATCGAGATGTCGAATGTCTTTGCGGAAGATCAGCTCCGCGCGGGCCTGTCGCGTGACGACGCGCTCAGCAACGCGCCGAAGCGGGACGAGGAATGCTATCGTGTCCCCGCGGTCCTCGGCGAATAGCTTGCATCGGCATGACTAGCCCGCGAGCCAACTCCGCGCCCCGCCGCCAAATCATCCCAGCGGCCACTCAGCTTCTCTTGATGAAGATCATACAGGACGCCCCATGACCCTGATCCAAATGACGGCAACCGAACTGAAGGCCGCGATCGAGCAGGGACAAACTTCGTGCGTCGAGATCACTCGGGCCTATCTCGACGAAATCGGACGCGTTGACGCGCGCGTCAATGCATATCTCTGGAAGGGTGGGCAATCAGCGCTCGATGCTGCCCAGGCGGTCGATGAGCGGCGTACTCGCGGACAGGACGTCGGTCTGCTTGCCGGTCTCCCGGTGGCAATCAAGGATCTGCTTTGTACGCGCGGATTGCGGACGACTTGTGCGTCACGGATGCTGGCGGAATTCGTGCCGCCGTACGACGCCACGGTGGTCCAGCGCATTGCGCAAGCCGACGGCGTACTGCTGGGCAAAACCAATTTAGACGAGTTCGCCATGGGCGGCTCAACCGAGAATTCCGCATTTGGCGTGACGCGTAACCCCTGGGACCTGGATCGGGTTGCGGGCGGATCCAGCGGCGGCGCGGCGGCCTGCGTGGCTGCCAGCACAGCGCCACTTTCGATCGGCACCGATACGGGCGGCTCGATTCGTCAACCCGCGGCGTTCTGCGGAGTATCAGGGCTTAAACCAACCTACGGCCGAGTGAGCCGATACGGTCTGGTGGCGTTCGCCAGCAGCTTGGATCAAATTGGTCCACTTGGCTGGAGCGTTGCCGACTTGGCGTTGCTGCTCGAAGCAATCGCGGGGCACGACGCAGCGGATGCGACATCGGCTGACGTGCCCGTGCCGGCGTACACACGAACCGTCAACGAGTCGCTCAAGGGCCTCAAGTTGGGTGTGCCGCGCGAGCACTTCGACGACGGGTTGGATCCGGCGGTCGCCAAACTGGTGCAAGCGGCGATCGATGTCTACCGGCAACAGGGCGCAGAGATCCGCGAGATCTCCCTACCGCACAGTCGGTATGCGATTGCGGCGTATTACATTATCGCGCCAAGCGAGGCGTCGAGTAACCTGGCCCGTTACGACGGAGCCCACTACGGTTATCGCACCGACGAAGTGAAGATGATGGAGGAATGGGAATCGGAGCGCAAGGCGTTGGAAAAGGCCGGCGATGATGCTGGCCTTAATGCGCTCGATAGCCCGCTAGTCCGCATGTATCGCCGTAGCCGCGCGGAAGGTTTCGGCGCGGAAGTCAAACGCCGCATCATGCTGGGTACGTACGCGTTGAGTGCCGGGTATTACGACGCTTACTATCTGAAGGCACTCAAGGTCAGGCGGCTAATTCGCGACGACTATGATCGCGCGTTCCAGGAAGTCGACTTCATCGTCGGCCCGGTCACGCCGTCGCCGGCGTTTGCTGTCGGGGCCATGATTGACGATCCCTTGTCACTTTATCTACAGGATCTGTTCACAGTCAGCGCCAACCTAGCGGGCATCGCCAGTCTGGCCATCCCCTGCGGCCTGACGGAACAAGGCTTGCCGGTCGGCCTACAACTTCAAGCTCCGCCGTTTCAAGAAGAACGTTTGCTTCGAGCCGGGCACATGTATCAGGTCGAGACCGATTGGCACCGCCAGAGGCCGCAATTGCCATGAGTGCACCCCCATATCAAATCATCATCGGCCTCGAAGTGCACGTGCAGCTGGCCACGCAGACCAAGCTGTTCTGTCGTTGTAGCACGCAATTCGGTGCGCCGCCCAACACGCAAACATGTCCTGTCTGTACTGGCCTGCCCGGTGCGTTGCCTGTCATGAACCGCCACGCGTACGAACTGGCGCTGGTGACCGCGCGGGCGCTGAACTGCGAAATTCCTCGCTATACCAAATGGGATCGCAAACAGTATTACTACCCCGACCTGCCGAAGGGATATCAGATCAGCCAGTATGACCTCCCCATGTCACAACATGGTTATCTGGAAATCAGCGATCCGCAGGATCGATTTGAACCCAAACGCGTCCGCGTGCTGCGTGCGCATTTGGAAGAAGACGCCGGCAAAAGCATGCACGATGAAGTGGCTGGCCGCGCTGACAGCCGGATCGATCTAAATCGCACCGGCACGCCGCTCCTGGAAATTGTCAGCGAGCCGGACATGCGTTCGCCGCTGGAAGCCAAGGCTTATTTGACCGAGCTCAAACTGCTGTTGACCTACCTGGGCGTCTCCGACTGCAACATGCAGGAAGGCAGTCTGCGTGTCGATGCAAACGTCAACCTATGGCTTGATGTGGATGGCGAACGCGTCGCGACGCCGATCGTTGAAATCAAAAACATGAATAGCTTCCGCGCCGTGGAACGGGCGTTGACCTATGAAGCGGAGCGCCAATTTGACGTCTGGGAAGAGACCGGACAGCGGTTGGGCGACGTCCCGAAGCAGACACGCGGCTGGGACGACAATGCGTGCGTGACGAAAGCACAGCGTAGCAAAGAAGAGTCGAGTGACTATCGCTACTTTCCCGACCCGGATCTTGTCCCCGTAATGGTGACTGACGATCAATTGGCAGTGGCGGAATCGCAATTGGGTGAATTGCCCGCCGCCTTACGCAGCCGGCTCCAACGTGAATATGAAGTTTCCGCCTACGACGCCGACGTGCTCGTCAACCAGGGCAGGGCAGTGGTCGATTACTTTGTGGAAGCAGCTCGAGTCAGTCGCGATCCCAAGAAGGCCAGCAATTGGATTCAGCGCGACGTGCTGCGAGCTCTCAACGAGTCCGGCACGAACATTGAAGACTTCGGCGTCTGCGCGCGGAACCTGGGTGAGCTGATTGAGCAAATCAATGACGGCCAAATTCCCGGCAGTCGCGGTGTCGAAGTCTTTCACCAGATGCGTGAAGCCAGATCGACGCTGGCGGAGGCGATGGAGACGCTGGGTATCACCGGTGTTGATTCGGGCGAACTGATCGCGCTCTGCCAGGAACTTCTGGCGAAGAACCCGCGTGTGGTCAGCGACGTCTTGAACGGCAAAGAGGCCGCAGTTGGGTCGCTGATCGGCCAAGCTAAGAAGTCAAATCCCAACGTCGATCCGGCACTCGTGCGTCAGACTTGCTTGGATCTAATCCGTCAGCAGTCGACCTGATCACGGAGCGACGCAATGGCTTCGCCTCCCATCATCAGCTTGACGACTGACTTCTGCGTCGGCAGCCCGTACGTTGCGGAGATGAAAGGTGTGATCCTAGGCATCGCGCCAACTGCCGTCATCGTCGATGTGACTCACGGTATCGAGCCGCAAAACGTTCGTGAAGGTGCGCTCGTACTTCGCCAAGTCATCCCTGCGTTTCCGCTCGGTAGCATCCACGTCGCCGTCATCGATCCCGGTGTGGGCACGAATCGAGCGATCCTGATTGCTGAGATAGCAGGAAAGTTTGTGATTGCGCCGGACAATGGTTTGCTCTGGCCACTCATCCAGTGCCAGCAATCGAACGTCCACGTCTTTCGCGCCAATCAGCCACAGTTTTGGCGCGACGACGTGTCAGCCACCTTTCACGGCCGCGACGTGATGGCGCCCTTGGCGGCGCACTTGGCGAAAGGTGTGGTAATGAACGAGTTAGGCGAATCGATCTCGGAGGTCGTCCGGCTCGAGCTGCCATTGCCCAGTCGCGAAACACTGTCGGGCCCCCGTGGGGACGACTACTGTGACGCTAGCGCGCATGTCGCTGAGCAATTAGCCGGCGAAGTGATTTACGTCGACACGTTCGGCAACTTGGTAACGAACATTCATGTGTCGGATTTGCGTAAGCAGCAGATTGTCGCAGCCGAAATGGGTGGACCGCCAGTAAAGCGCATCGAACAGCTCGTACGCACGTATGGCGACGCGAAGGCGGGAACGACCGTGGCACTATTCGGATCCAGTGGTTACCTTGAAGTGGCGGTCGTGAATGGACATGCCGGACAGCGACTGGGCTTAGCGGCCGGCGCGCCGATTCGTATCCGGCTGGCCTGAGTGCCTCGACAACCAACTTGGCTCAGATTGATTCAAACCCTACAATGGCGGCCAGTTAGTTGACAGGACTTGACAACCGACGTGCATCGCCATGGTCACGCAGGGACGTGGTCGTGCTGGTTCACCGCTGCGGGGGATCTGGTTTGGCAGGTAAGATAAAAGGCAAAGTCGTAGCGATCAGCTCGGCGGGCGATGCGGTGACGGACATCTCCTGTGAACAACTGCGCGATGTGCCACGGGACGAGCAGGTCAGCATTCAATGTGAAGGCCACATGACAAGCTGCATCTTTCCGGCTGATCACGGTCAGCCGGAAATGACGTTCTTAGCGCGAATTGGCGAAACGGGCTTCTTGGAGCTATCACTTGTCGGCGATAGCGTCAACACGTTCTTATGCATCCGCCCAGAGAGTGTCGTCACGGTGAAGTGGTAGCCAGCGTAACGCCTGATGGTTGCTGAATGGAACAGCAGTGGCTCGCCCATTTTGGTGTCGCTCTACGACGGCAGCGACGCGGTCGTACCTTGCAGTGGCGGGCATTGAAGATGTGTCAAAGTGTGCCCGAAGTCTTCGCAAGTCTGCAACCGATTGCGTCGATATACTACTGCGTCAGCCAAAGTTGACCTTCAAGTCGACGCCGAATGTGTCGTGGTTCTCTGGCCCGTGCGTCGCTTTTGAAATAAATGCGTTATCCCAGGGGGGGATTGTGTCCGGCTACGGCTCGAAATGGGCCGGCCGGACTTTTTTATGCGCGGTCGTCAAACCTACTCGTATTCGATCCGACGTCTGCCAGCTAACACAGTCTGCTATGTCGAGTAAGAGTACCGTTTCACTGAGTACGAGTGCGAGTGCGATGACACTCAGCCAGGGCGAGACGATGCGACAAACGCTCGCCCCACGAAGACGCACTGCCAGTCGCAGATTGGCGTAGTCGTATTCAACTGCGTGATTCTCCTACTCCTACTCCTACTCCTACTCGATCCGACGTCTGCCAGCCAACACAGCCTGCAATGTCGAGTACGAGTACCGTTTCGCTGAGTACGAGTGCGAGTACGAGTACGATGACACTCAACCAGGGAGAGACGACGCGAACTCGCCGGCGCTACTTTGCCACCCAACTGGCGTAGCAACTGCGGGTCTCCCAGAGGTCAACCTGGACGACCGGGTAACCGCGTTCGGCGGCGAAGTCGAAGATCAATTTGGCGATGTTTTCGGCGGTTGGGTTACAGTCAACCAGATGAAGTGGTTCGCCAAGCTGTTGCAGTATGGCGACGGCAGGGTCGTCGCGGTGCAGGATCATGCGGTGATCCAGATTGTCGTCGATCCAGCCACTTACCACGCGTTTGATGTCAGAGAAATCGAGCACCATTCCGCGTTCGTCCAGCGAGTCGGCTTCCAGCGCGATGACGGCCCGTCCGTTGTGTCCGTGAAGATGTTTGCACTTGCCGTCGTAGTTGAGCAGTCGATGGCCGTAGCAAAAATCGATCTGGCGTGTAACACGATACATGTCTATTTTCCTCAGAATGCCCATGCATACGGGCTAACGAAGCACATCCTTTTCGGCCCCTCATTTGGCTGCAAAGGCAATTGGGCCGGTCTACTATGGTCGCCGGTCGACAGCGAATGTTTGGCTTCCTGAACAGTCGGTTCACTCCTGCCGCCGGGAGAACGGTCGATTGTCGGTGATAGCGGCTTGGAAGTCGAGTGCGGCGGTGGATGTTTAGGCTAGCTAGTGGCTTGAATCGGGACACGGTGCTCTTACAATGGAACGTTGAGAGTTCCGCCAGCGATCTGCTTAAAGCTACGGCCTTTAGGATGAGGTGAATGATGCGAGCAGCGTTGATGGGACTCTTGTTTGGAGTCGTGGCGATGGCCTGGTTGGGGTCCGGAGCAACGACACAGACCGCACAAGCACAACGCAACGGCGTACCGGGTGCGGGGGGCGAGGTAATCGCGATCCCGTTGCCGGGGTCGGATGGACAGCAGATTGTCGTCTTGGTGGATCCGGTTCAGCGTTCGCTGGCCAGCTATCAGGTCGATGGCAAGACCGCGCAGGTTACGCTCCGCTGTGTCCGAAATTTTCGTTGGGATCTACAACTCGACGATTATTTCGGAACCGAACCGACACCGGAAAAGATCCAAGCGATGTTGCAATCGAGATAGCCATTGTCTGTGGACGCAATGGCTTCGCAGGAAGTCATGGAGGATCTCTGGGAAGCCGCAGGCCCACGGGCGCAGCACAGTTAGCAATTCCCTGC
Source organism: Planctomycetales bacterium (assembly GCA_020426755.1). Taxonomy (GTDB): domain Bacteria; phylum Planctomycetota; class Planctomycetia; order Pirellulales; family Pirellulaceae; genus JAGQPK01. Next base: position 1,828 of record JAGQPK010000012.1, on the reverse strand, counting down.
GGAGTCCTTCATGGCCAAGTTGATCGAACTGCACGAAGCAGCCGAAATGCTCGGGATTACCCCCGAGGAACTCACCGATATGCGCAGCCGAAACGAGATCTTCGGCTACCGTGATGGTTCGACCTGGAAGTTCAAGGCGGATGAGCTCGAACGCGTGAAGGCGACCTTGGGCCCGAACAAGTCGTCTGGCTCCGACGACTTGGCTGACAGCTTCAATCTAGACGATGACCTACTGGACACCAGCGACCTGAAGTTGGACGACGACGACATTTCGCTGGATCTTGATGACGACGTTCTTGAGTTTTCCAGCGGAGACGACTCGGACTCGATTCTCGTCAGCGAAGAAGAGCTAGGGAAGTCCGACGAAAACACCGCCAGTACGATTATTGGCGAAGCGGACGACCTGATTCTGGATGGTGGCGAAGATTCGGACGCGCTGGCCGGCGTCAGCGACATCGAGCTGTCAATGGACAAGTCGGACGTGCTTTCGGCCTCCGACGTGCTCAATACACTCGAAGACAAGCAGCCTTCCGCGTCGGACACCGCCAATATTTCTCTAAATGCCCTCTCCAGTAGCGACGACGATCTGAAGTTGCAGTCCGACAGCGGCTCACTGGCCCTCAGCCTTGATGACTTGGGCAGTGCAGCCGGTAGCCGGATTGAGCTGGCCGATGACGATGCCCGGGCGAGTTCCAGTGGGTTCGGTTCGGCCATCGATCTGGGGCTGGATGACGACGAATTGGTGCTTGGCAGTGGCACGGGCAGCGACGTCACGTCGGCCGGCGACAGCGGCATCAGCTTGACCAACCCATCTGACAGTGGTCTGTCGCTCGAAGAACCGCTGGAGTTGTCCGCAGGTTCAGGCATCGACGCGTTGGAGCTGGGCGAGGACGACATGCTGGAACTCGACGACGCCATGTCGCTTGAGACCGAGCAGGGCGATGACGATTTCATGCTCACGCCCGTTGAAGACGCGGCCGATGAGGAGTCCGACAGCGGCTCCCAGGTCATTGCGTTGGACAGCGAGGAGTTCGACGATTCAGCGGCCGACATGCTGACGGAAGATGGCCCGGCCTTCGAGGCCGAGGGCGGCTTTGATGGAGAAGCCTTCACGGCAGATGAGGACGATCTGGGCGCCCCCGCCGGCTTCGCGGCAGCCTCCGCCACCGGAGGAGTCGCCACCGCAGCGATGGCCGACGAATCGGAAGGCACCTACACAATCGCAAACGTGCTGGGCCTGTTCATGATCGTCGCGTTGCTCGGTTTCACGGGCGTGTTGATGGTCGACCTGATCAATAATATTTGGAGCTGGGGCGGCACCTATCCGTTCAACAGTACGATCATGGACGCGATTCTCGGCATGATGCCTGGGGCGTAAAACCGAGTGTTGAATTTCGAATGCTGAATTTGCAATGTTGAAGTAGCACTTCCAAGTTTTCCAGTGCGATCGCATTTTCTGGAGTGCGATCGCGCAGCTATCGCTTTTCATCGGTGTAGGACGCGGCCAAACGGTTCGAATTCAGCGGAGTGCGACGTCACTTAGCCGGCGGAACGCCGATCGGGAGTCGATTTCCGAATGATGATTGCTGAGTTTTGAATGAGGAAGTCTCAGAAATCCATTCAATCCGAAATCCTCATTCCGAAATCCTCAATCACGGTGAGCCAGTAGCCCCCATCCCTGCATCGTTCGGGAGGCAGCCCGCCTGTACTTTCTTGCGACTGAACCTCTATAATCAGTTGTTTGGTTAGTTTGCACGGAGCCGTCGATTGGATGTCGGACGCGTAGCAAGCAGAACATCGGACGTTCCCCTCCAAAATCCCACCCCAT
>JAGQPK010000129.1 GCA_020426755.1 Planctomycetales bacterium | reverse complement strand
CCGGTATTGCGCCGCGTGATCTGGTGGCCATCGACGGGAGGGGGAACTTCGGCATGCAGGCCTCTGAGTACTGGCAAGGTCGGTGCTATCAGATTTGTGCGGTACGATGAGGGCCAGGGGGAGAGAACCACTTGAACCTCGCATCGCGGCGAGCTTGCTCCGTCGCAGATTAATTCGCGGTGAGGTATCCACTTACACCTTTTGTAACAGACTTGCCAACAACGGCAACGGCTCGAGGATGTGACGCTGCCAAGCTAGGTAATCTCGAGCGAAGTCGTTATGATGTGCATGCGACCGACAACCAGCCCGACAAGTCCTAGCAGTACGCGAACATCCGCACGAAACGAGATGACATGGACGAACCGATCCGACTGACGCAGATGACGCAGGGCGGTGGGTGAGCCTGCAAGATTGGTCCTACCGACCTGGCACAGGTCCTGTGTCAACTGCCCCCAATCAAAGATCCCGCGATCCTCGTGGGCACTTCGACGTCTGATGATGCAGCGGCATATCAGATCGACGAACAACGTGCGCTCGTGCAGACCGTGGATTTCATCACCCCGATTGTCGATGACCCATATGATTTCGGTCGCATTGCCGCGGCTAATTCAATCAGCGACATCTATGCCATGGGCGCTCGGCCGCTGTTTGCATTGAACATCGTCTGCTTTCCAACCAAGAGGCTGCCCATGAGTGTGCTCAGCGAGATTCTCCGGGGCGGCTGTGACCAAGCGCGCGAAGCGGGAATAGAAATTGTCGGTGGTCATTCCGTTGACGACGCGGAACCCAAGTATGGTTTAGTTGTGACGGGGCTCGCGCCCGCCAAGCGAGTGCTGACCAACGTTGGCGCGATGCCTGGCGATGCGTTGGTGCTAACCAAACCGCTCGGGTCCGGCATCCTAGCAACGGCCATGAAGCGCAACCTGTTGTCAGTCGAACTTCAGCAACGCGTCGTCGACGTGATGGCAACTTTGAACCGTGCGGCATCCGAATCGCTCAACGATCTGGAAATTCACGCGCTAACAGATGTCACCGGCTTTGGTCTGCTCGGCCACCTCGCGGAAATGCTGACGGGTTCGCGCGTGAGCGCTCGCCTAGAACTCGATCACATCCCGCTGCTCGGGGAAGTCGAGCGATTCGCACAAGAGGGCGTTTATCCTGGTGGAGCCAAGCGAAACCTGGAGAGGATCGCGTCTCAGACGACTTGGTCTGACACGATTTCCCAAGCCAACAGGCTGGTCCTGGCCGATCCGCAAACATCGGGCGGACTATTGATTGCCGTGGCCCCTGACGACTTGTCACGACTGCTCGATCGCTTGCAGCGTGCGAAGGTACTGTCGGCAGCGGTCATTGGTGAGGTCACCGCACCCGATTCACATCAGATACATGTCACCGCTCCTTCGGCGAACTCGGCGTAGTCATGCTGGAAAGGTAACGGTGGATGAGCGCGTTTCGTTGGGGGATTTTTGGTACTGGAACGATCTCGGCCAAGTTTGTGGCCGGGCTAGTCGCCACCGCACAGACCGAAGTTAGCTTTGTCGCGTCACGATCAGCCGCTCGAGCTCAGCGTTTCGCGGCACGGATGCGAGTTCCGCGTGCCATCGAAGGTTATGCCAACGCCGCGCAGGAAGGCGGCGTGGATGCCATCTATATAGCCACTCCGCCAGCGCTGCACGTTGAGCACGCATTAACGTGTATCCACGCCGGCATCCCTGTACTTGTCGAAAAACCACTAGCGACGACGATCGACGATGCGACGCGACTCATCGACGGTGCGCGGGACAATGCGGTTTTTGCAATGGAAGCCATGTGGACTCGCTTCCTGCCGGCCGTCCGTCTTTTGAGAGATTACCTCGATGGACATTGCGTTGGCGAAGTGCGTATGTTGGCCGCAAGTCTGGGTGTGGCCAAAACGGTGCGTGCCGAGAACACGAGCTTCAATCCAGTGTTGGGAGGAGGAGCGATATCGCAACTGGGTGTCTATCCGTTGTCACTGGGCCAGTATCTATTCGGCCCCGCAACCTTAATGCACGCGCTGGGTAACGTTGGCGAAACACAGGTCGATGAAGATGTGGCATTTCACTTACGATATCAGCAGAACGTGCTCGCCACATGTTACGTCAGCATTCGCTCTTGGGCGCCTAGTGAGTTTCGTGTGTTGGGAACAACAGGCGAGGTGTGCCTTCGTGGTCCGCTAATTCGGCCATCAGGCATCACACTAAGTCGCAGAAGTGTGGAACAACTTGACGAGCGTGATTATGGTTGGCGGATGCGACTTCGACAGCGTGGGTGGCTCAACTGGCTGGCGCAGCGATTAGGACGAACCGCATTGAAAACAAGTGCCACAACGATTGGGAGATTCTACGCGGGAAATGGTTATCACTATCAGGCAGAAGAAGTCCGACGATGTTTGCAGCAAGGCAGCTTGGAGAGCAGCTGTATGCCGCTCAGCGACAGTCTTGAAATCGTACAACTCAGTGAACAGATCCGTCACCAACTCCGCACTGTATAGCCAACCCAAAGGTCAATCATGAAGATCGCTTTCGTTGGCTGCGGATTCGTGTTCGACATCTACATGCGTACGCGCTGGGCCTACCCAGAACTTGAGATCTGTGGCGTGTTCGATATCAATCGCGAGCGTGCCACGCACGTTGGCAAACATTATGGTTTGCACGTCTACGACACCTATGAATTGCTGCTCGCTGACGCCGATGTCTCAGCCGTGATCAACTTGACTAACATCGCTGCCCACTATGAAGTGACGCGGCGAGCACTGTTGGCCGGCAAGCACGTCTATAGTGAGAAACCACTAACGACTGAACTTTCCCTGACTCGCGATCTTTTTGAGTTAGCCAGTCAACGCGGACTCGTCTTAACCGGCGCGCCATGTAATGTCTTTGCAGATTCGATTAGAACGTTACTGCGAGCGGTCCGCGATGGCGCAATTGGCAAACCTGTGCTGGTTTATGCCGAACTCGATTACGGCCCCGCACACCTCATGAAGCTGGAACACAAGACAAGTTCAACTGGCGCGCCGTGGCCATACGTTGAGGAGTTTCAGAGTGGCTGTACGTTTGAGCATATCGGCTATCATTTGGCGTGGATCTGCGCCTTGCTAGGTCCAGTCGGGGCGCTAACCGCATTCTCGAAGCAGCTGATCGCATACAAGACCGACACGCCGTTGTCACCGGACGATACGCCCGACTACTCCGTCGCAAATTTGGAGTTTGCCAACGGCGCTGCAGCACGTGTGACCTGCAGCATCGTAGCACCGCGAGATCACCGGCTTCGCGTGATCGGCCTGGAGGGCGAATTGTGCGTCGACAGCTATAGTCATTTTCGCGCTCCTGTCACACTCGAACGATTCTCGCCCGTCAGCTTGGCAGGGCGCAAACTAAGGACCCTGCGCAATCACCCCGTGCTAGGTCGACTCTTCGGCGTGGGCGGTCAGCGCTTACCGCTACTTCATCATGATAAGTCGCATGCGCTGAACGCAGAGCATGGCGCTCATCGATCGCTGAAAACACGCTTCATTGACTGGCTAAGACGACATGAGACCTATTGCCAAGACAAACTGCTTGGCATTGCCGAAATGGAGCGCGCTTTGCGCGAACAACGACCACAACCGTTGACGCCCGATTTCCTGATGCACATCAATGAAATCACTTTGCTCGTTCAACGAGCAGGCTCGCAGGGTCTGACAGCCACGCCGTCAACAACGTTTGCACCGTTTCAATTTGCCGACACGTGCGGCGACAAGTTGCCGAGCGCTCACATCACCTATCGCCCGCGCCTGTGTGAGCGTCTATTGCATCGATTTACGCAATCGCACGATTAGGTGAGCGGAGAGTGCACACACGACAACATCGTTCTGCACAGCACGTTCTTCGTTCGCGGCAACTATGCAAATTGATTGCAACCCCAACGTGCGAGGTATATACTTGACCCGCGATGGTCTGTGTGGCTGCTGGCCTCGTTCGGACATCTCACCACCCTGCCACATCCATTGACGAAGTGATGCAATGTGCGCTGTCCCGCAATCAGCGATCTCCGGTGCCGAACGCAATGAAATGCTCGGCATCAATCGTCAGCAGAGACAGTTCTACGAACAAAGACGCACACAGCGCGGCAATTCACCAACACGACTCTGGCGGCACGGACGTGAGTTGGCTTGGCGTTGGTGTAGCGTAGTAGGTGCAACGGCGACGGTTCACAACTTGCATCGTGAGTGGTTAGGCGACTTGCAGGGCAAGCGAGTTCTGGACTTGGGTTGTTACACGGGAAATCCCCTGAGTCTAGAGATCGCTCAAGCGTCGACATCGTATCTCGGACTCGATCTAAGCGAGCCAGCGGTTCAAGTGCTGCAAGAGCAGCTCCGCGCTCGACAGCTCGATCACGCCACGGCCCGCAGTGGCGATTTTCTTTCGCCGGAGTTCGATGCAGAACAATTTGATGTCGTGTACGCGTGTGCGGTGATGCATCATTTCAAGCACTTTGAATACTTTCTGGAATTGGTGTGGTCGCGATTGTCACCGGGAGGATGCATCGTTTCCTACGATGCCATGAACACTTCATGGCTGTTGCGGCTATCGCGAGCTTGTTATCGGCCGTTTCAAAGTGACGCGGCTTGGGAGTATCCGTTTAGCCGCAAAAGCTTTGACTGCATCGAGAAGTACTTCGAGATCAGGTCCATCCAGGGAATACTCGGCATGGGCAAGTGGGGACTCCCCTTGCTGCTCCTGCCAAGGGGTCAGAAAGCGATGCGATACATGCATTCATATGATTTGCGTCATGCGAATCGATTGGGTCCTGCCCTGTGGCGTTGTATGCACGTGGCACTTCATCTCCAGCGACGTGACGTACCGCTTGAATCAGGTGGAGCGTTAGACGCACCTCGAGTACCTGGCCTCAAGGTGCCGACATGAAGAGTCAGAAGGTCAGGACTCTGGCGAGTTCTGTGCCGCGTATACCGTGGGTACAACAGGGCGCGCGCCGTGACGACAGGCGTTCGGGCGGCCAGCGAATTCTATTTTTCTATCAGTATTTCGGCACGAATGAAGGATGTTGGAGCACGCGCGTTCACGAGTTTGCGCGTGGCTGGGTCGCGGCCGGTGATCGTGTTACGGTCATCACCAGTGTCTACGACAAGTCAGATTTGAAGCCTGATCGATGGTACTGGCAACGGACAATCGACGGAATCGACGTGCGAGTGTTCAACATTCGGCTTTCGAATAAGCACGGTTCACATTGGCGCCTCGTGACGTTCATCCTCTACAGTCTGCTTTCTTGCTGGATCGCATTAACGCATCCGGCCAACGTGGTTGTCTCGAGTTCAGGTCCCTTGACCGTCGGTCTGCCCGGCCTAGTCGCGCGCTACCTACGACGCAAGCCGTTCGTATTTGAAGTCAGAGATCTATGGCCGGACGGTGCGATACAATTGCAGGTACTTCGCAACCCAGTCCTGATCTGGTTGGCGCGTCGCCTGGAGAGCTTGTGCTACCGAGCCGCCAGCGTCGTCGTTGCACTTTCAGAGGATACTGCCAGACATCTACGCACTGAACATCGCCTGACTCGCGTTTGCGTAATTCCCAACATCGCTGACAACGATCTGTTCGGCGCATGCGACCGCCTTCATGCGAACACGTTGCCAGCTTGGGCACAGGAAAAGAACTTGGTCGTCTATGCCGGCACGCTGGGTTTGATGGATGACTGCGAGCAGATCCTGCACATGGCGAAACGTTTGCAAGATCGCGACGAGGATCGCATCCAGGTTGTACTAATCGGTGACGGCAAAGAACGACGCCGCCTGGAAGAACAGGCGGATCAGCTCAGTCTGCACAACGTCCGTTTTATTGGACCGATGCCGAAACGTGAGCTCGTACCTTGGTTGCAGCAGGCAACGTGTGCTCTCATGTGCTTTCGTTCCGTGCCGGTACTGAATGCCGTTTCGCCCAACAAATTGTACGACGCTTTGGCAGCAGGCACACCGCTCGTACAAACGACTCAAGGCTGGATCAAGCAAATGTTGAGTCGCGAATCTTGCGGCATTACGGTTCCACAAGATGACCCCGACGCCATGGCCAACGCGGTCATACAACTTGTCAAGAACCCAGAGTTACGCGCAACGATGAGCATCAATGGTCAACGGATTGCCCGCACGATTTTCGACAAAGGGCTGCTCGGCGCCCAATATCGCGATGTCATCGCAACGATTACGAACGAAGCGTTCCAATAGTTCACATCGAAGCACTCGCAAGAGAGGCAGGCGTGGGTATCCGCTCGGCATTCAGCAACAACGGCAAAACGATCGATAATGCGAATCGCATCGCAAAGATTCTGTATCGAGTACGCGCCTACCGCAAGATCTTTGCGCACGCCGTACTCAATGGCGTTCCCTTGAAAGAGTTGCTGATCACACAGTTTCCTTTTCACTTCAAAGACCACGCCTTACCTCCAATCGTCAGTGTAGAATTAACCAATCATTGCAACTTGGAATGTGTGTACTGCACGAGCCCGCTTGGTCTGCGGCCGCGCGGCTACATGAGCGATGAAACGTTGACCAGTCTTGAGTCGTCGCTCAAAGAATCGCGAGTTAGCCGTGTCAGAATTGTGGGCAATGGCGAAGCGACATTGCATCCACGCTTCGGCGACTTCATGAAGCGGATCGCTCAGCACGTCAAGTTCATGTCGATCGTCACGAACGGGCAATGGAAAGACCGTAAGATTGGCCAGAGCCTTGTTACGACACCTTTCAAGGTGATCGAAATCTCGATCGACGGCATCACAGCCGAAGAGTATGAAAGTACCCGACCCGGCGCCAGCTTTGAGCGACTACTGGATAACTTGCACCAACTACGATCCGATCGGCAACACGGTGGATCGCATACGCGCATTAATATCCGATTGATGATGCGTCCGTCGCAGATGGAATCTCAACACGAGTACATGGCGTTCTGGGAAAAGTATGGCGACTCCGTCATGCCTCAGTACATTACCCGTCTCCAAGAGACTTCCTATATGGACTCCTTCGCCCCTCGTCATACCGAGAACCACACGATCCCCAAGTGCTCGATGATCTTCAAGAACCTCGAAGTCAAATACGATGGACAAGTGTTACTATGCGGGCAATCGTATTATCAACACGGAGACGGCGGCCTCGAACTCGGCAATATCTCGCGTGACACACTGCATAGTCTCTGGAATAGCCCCATCATGAAGACGTATCGTGATGGGCACCGTAAACGAAACGAAGCGGTAATCAGCATGTGCCGCGGTTGCCAGGGATACTAATACAACCTTGCGATTGAATTACGATCCATGAATTGGCAAGGCGACTATGCTCGCTCGGCGTTCGTGACGGCCGTCGCATAGACTGTATCGTATAGAGGAATCACATCAGTCCAGCGATAGTGTTGCTCAGCATGCGCTCGTGCTGCCCGTCCCAGTTGTTGTCGCAGCGTCGCATCGCGGATGAGCTCGCGACAACAGCGTGCCAAGGCGGCGCTGTCTCCACACGGAAATCTGCGGCACACGGAAGCGGGCAACAGTTCGGTGAGCCCGCCGGCGTCGCTGCTGACGATTGCTTTCCCGAATGCCATCGCTTCCAACGGCTTTAGTGGAGTGACAGTGTCGGTCGTGCGATTGCGGATTCGGGGATAAATTAGCACGTCCATGATTGAGTAATATCGCGGTAGTTCATCTCGCGCCACTCGTCCAGTGAATACTACGCGATCGCCCAAGTCCAACGATTGTGCCAACTGGCGCAAATGCGATTCTGCCGCACCGCCACCCGCCAAGACAACTTTGAATCCCGACTCACGGTGCATGGAAGACAAGGCTCGGAGCAACACATCCAGCCCCTCGCGGGTAAACAGCGAACCAAGGTAACCAAGTGTAACAACTCCATTAAGCTGGAGCTCGCGCGTCAACTCAATGTCACGTGCCGGAATCTGAAACGACTCTTCGTCGACTCCGTTACGCACGACGAACATCCGCTGCTCATCGGCCCCCCTATTAACTAGATCTTGCCTAAGGCCATTAGAAATCGCGACGAGTGCATCTGCTCTGCGTAAGACGTAGCGTTCGAGCATGTCGCCTGCTAGGTACTTGAAAGGAAACGGATGATTGCCACTATCGCCCTGCCAGAGCCCGCGCATCTCGTAAACAAACGGTAGCCGATATTTCCGAGCGACTCGTAGAGCCGCATATGCCCAAGTGCTAGGCGAGTGAGCATGAATCACATCCGGCTGTTCGGTCGCAAGGGCCTTTTCCAAACGTCGTGTTAACTTGCGAACTGATCCGATTTCATGCAGAAAGGGCCTGCGTCGAGGCCCTGGATTCGCAATACGATGGTACCTGACGTCATCGAACTCCTCGACGTCGACGCCAGGCTGCGGCTGTTGATTCGGCGAAGTAACAACGCAAGGCTGCCAGCCAAGCCGCCGTTGTTCACGAACGATCGATGCACTTCTGACGGCGTACCCATTATTCATTGGCAGCGAATGATCCAGGACGTGTAGCGGCCTCCAGACACGAGGTAGTGACAGTTTCATGGCTTCAGCAGAACACATCTCGGTATAATGAGCGACACAGGTTAAGTCAGAATACTTGACGCATTGATTCCCTTTCCGACCCCAGTTCAGTTGAGCATACCAGAATCGATCTGTTTACGTCCTGAGATTCGGTGTGAGGATAGAATTGTCGAATGACAGGAACCAATCCGACATGTCCGTTATGCGGTGACTCGCGCCATCGATTCGCGTTTTCGGAACGAGGCTTTGACTTGGTTCAATGTGACGCGTGTGAGTTGTTTTATATCGTGCCATTTCCCATGGCGCATGATCAATACAAGACTGTCGCAAACTATGACTACGATGAACTAGCGATTGTCAGTCCGTCACGCCATTATGCTTCGTCGCAACATTTTTGCGACGAGTTTCTGCCCGTCATTCGGCAGCATCTCGTCGGTGCCCGCGCAGTGCTCGACGTAGGTTGTGGCACCGGCTATTTACTGGAACGTCTAGGACAGCTTGATCCACGCTTGATACGTGTCGGCCTGGAGTTGAATGCGTCTCGCGCAGCTTACGCTCAGACCAAGGCGAATTGCGAGATTCGTCAGGAGCCAGTTGAGAGTTACCAGACCGCGACGCGCTTTGACGCGATCTTGCTGATGAACGTACTATCGCACGTACCCAGCTTTGACGCACTTTTTAATTCGCTTTATTCGCTACTTTCAGACCGAGGTGTCGTGCTGCTGAAGGTTGGTGAGATGACGTCGCGGGTGAAGCGGTCCGCCGTCTACGACTGGGCGATTCCCGATCACATTCATTTCCTTGGCATGACCACGATCCAACGCATTTGTGACAAGTACGGGTTTCGAATCGTGTATCACGAGCGTCGCCCCGTTTCGAAGGACATCTTCTCCGCCTACAAGTTTCGCTCACAAGGTCGCAGCCGCCTGCGAAACGCGCTAAAGCGATCGATCCTAGCAGTGCCCTTTGCCTTGCGGTTGTTGGCCCGCGCCTATGATGCGGTACACGGCAAAGCGTTTTACAGCTCATTCGTCGCGATTGGAAAGCAACCTAGCAGGCCAGCAATGCACGGTGCGAGCCCAAACAGTTAGCTGCCTAGTGGTTAGCCGCGAGTATCTCACGTCACCAGTGATCATCCGATTGTCGGCGATTCAAACCGACGCGAACGGATTGCGGCGAACGGTCGACGTGCGGCTATGTCAACGCTGCTACCGCTCGCCGCCTTCCCAAACCTTGACATTGCCGTCATGTCCGGCGGAGAAGAGCGTCTGTTGATCGGGCGAAAGTACCAGCGAATGAACGCCCGTGGCGTGCGCCGACAGTGTCACTCGAGCGCGTGACGTCTCCAGGTCCCAAACCGTGATCGTGCCGTTCCACGAGCCGGTCACGAGCGAATGATCTTGCGTGCGGACGATTGCGTCTCCAAACATATTGGTGCCCGAGTCAACGTCGCGGCGCAGTTCAAAACTGCGGACGAGCTCAAGTCCTGGCAGTTGGCGAATCTCGACAGTACTCGCGTTGCCGGTCAACACTTGTTGCTTGTCAGGCACAAGACGCAGGAAGTTGCGGCCCTGTTCGCGTGTGTCCTGGGCGACAAGTGATCCCGAGGCAACTGACCAGCAGGCCAGTGACGATTCGCTGGCGGTGACGAGCAGCTGGTTGTCCGCCGTTAACAGTGCATCTCGGCAGCGTGCTTCGGGGATTTGAATATGACAAC
>JAGQPK010001299.1 GCA_020426755.1 Planctomycetales bacterium | reverse complement strand
GTCGGAGACGTGATTGACCATCACTTGGCAAATCGACCGCGCCGACAAATACCCAGGTGCCAGCCGCAGACGATCCTTCTCGTAGTGAATCCAGCGTAGCCGAGCCATCGTTTCGGCCGGATCCCAGTCGTACGGAATCACGAACGCATCGCGTGGATAAATTAAACCGTCGGATGAAGGCAAGCCCGCATAGTAGGACTGACGGGACCATGACACACTGCGGCCATCGGGCAGTATCCGTGTAAAGCTGCGTACGGTCGCTGTCGTACCAATACCATCTCGGATGAAGGCATACGAATAGAGCGACAGCGTGACGACAAATGCGCCTAACGGCACAGTAACCAACAACAGGTACAGACGATTCAGACGATTCAACACCATATAGTTGATTGGTCCGATGAACAACACGAACAGCGTAATCAATCCCAAGAACGGCATCACCGGTGAGATGCCGACGCCCGGGACTGACACGTCCCAAAAATCACTGTTCACGTCGATGCGAGAAACATCGAAGCGTCCCATCCAACTCCAACGCTCTGGCCCCAAGTCTTTGAAAAGCCACGACCATTGCCGCTCAGACACGTCTGCCAGATTAACGTCATCTAGTGCCACCACAACGCCGAACCCAGCATCGCGACGCACGAAGCGCGCTGGTTCTCGCGGACGAATAACGGAATTGCCTTCGCTTTCCTCAATCAACGACTCTTCGACGTAATTCGAGCCGTGCAGGATACTGATCAGCTCCTCGCGATAGTTTTCATTGGATGGAGCCTGCCACTCGCGATCCGTGCCAACGGCATTCTCTCCAGGCGAAGTGCTACCATCCAGCCACTCATCGATATTTCGTCGCTTATCAGCATCGCCCTCGCAACCGGTAACAATCATCGTGCCGCCGCTGACCAAGTGATCACGGATGGCAGACCATTTGGCCGGTGCAGACTCGACCAACTTTGCCAGCTCGTCGTACGATACCAAGATGATCATTACGGACGAGTATTCAACGCGCGTCTCCGGCAAAGCGGCCGGCGGCAGCACGCCGAACATGGAGATGCGATTGTGGGCGGCCAACAAATCCGCGTCGTCCGGCTTCGTTGCGGTATTGCTGACCAACGATGTCAACAAGTCGTCAGTGGGGTTGAGGATCGCCAGCAATGGAATCAGCGCTGGCAAAGTCTGCTCCGTGCTGCCCGCCTTCATGGCCGACGTCGTTACCGCGCCATCGACAGGGGCGTCGGAATCGATCACCAATAAAGTTGGAGAGGACTCGCTCCAGGTAAACGCCGCTGACGTGAGTGGAAACTGAAACTGACCACTCAACTCCTTCCACTGCCGCCCATCTTCGTATGTTGTGAGCTCGATGCGCTGCCACATCATGGACTGTGGCACTGGAACTTGCACGCGTGTGTTGACACTACCTTCCGGCACCGTTACCGAAAACTTCACGCCCTCTCGTTGAGTTTGATAAGTGGACGGAGTCAATTCGAACTGCAAGTTGCGATCACTGGCCGCCGGCGGCACGGACACAATATCAATCGTCACAGGCCGATAGCCCGCCGTCTCGACCCAAAGCGATGAAATAC
>JAGQPK010001298.1 GCA_020426755.1 Planctomycetales bacterium | reverse complement strand
GCCTCGGTCACGGGGGTGACGACATCGAGTTCAACCTGATGAACGTCGCACAGCTGGGCCAGTACCTCCAAGTTGCCCGATCGGTTCTTGCCGAAGCAGAAATCATGACCCTCGACCAATTGAGACGCAGCGAGTTGCTCGATGACGATCTCTTGAAAAAACTGCTCGGCCGTATACTGCAGAATTCGTCGATCGGTCGGATAGGCCAGGACGAGATCCACGCCGAGCTCGCCCAATAGCTCGGACTTCCTGTTGAGCCACGTCAACGGGATTGGGGCCGCTTCCGGACGCAGCAGTTGCGCCGGGTGCGGTTCAAATGTGAACACGACCGCTTGCGCTGAGCGTCGACGAGCTGCCGTCACCAGCCGGTCGATGAGCACGGCGTGGCCACGATGAACGCCATCGAAGTTGCCAATCGACACCACCGCACCTCGGGCGTCAGTAGGTAGATCCGTCAGGCTGGTGATGAGGCGAACGATGACTCTGTTTCCTGGTCAACGAACCACTTATCAAACGCGGTTCTCGACAACTTGCTGGAAAGCGGCGGGCAGCGTTATCAGGAGATCTCGCGCAATGAGCGATGTTTCGCCCCACCGCGCCGCTGCCAGGTCGCCGGCCAATCCATGCAAATAGACACCCAGTTGAGCCGCCTGAAAAGGGGCGAGACCTTGGCCCAACAGCGCCGTGATCACGCCTGTCAGCACATCACCGGTGCCGCCCGTCGCCATGCCTGGATTGCCCGTGGCGTTCTCGTACAACTCCTGGCCGTCAGTAACTAACGTGCGATGTCCCTTGAGCACAAGAACGATTGAATGGGCGCGGGCGAAATCCACCGCTTGAGCGCGCAATTGATTTCCGGAAACGCGTTCGTCGGCATGCAGGAGTCGGCGGAATTCACCCGGATGAGGCGTAAGAATACGCGGACCCGGGGCGGTCGTTGGAATCGCCCGACCTCGCGCCAAGGCATTCAAACCATCGGCATCCATGACAAGTGGCTGGCTGAGCGTTTCGTAAAGTCGGTTCACCAGTTCGTCGATAAGCGGGCTGCCGCCCAAGCCTGGACCGCAGCCGACGGCATCCATCGCGGCGCTTCGCTGCAACAGCTCATTCCAACTCCCAGTGTCGCCGGGGCTGGGCCATGCCCAAGTCATGTAGCAGGGCTCAAAACTGGCCACGAGATCGCGGCATTCGAGTGGCGTCGCCACCGTCACCAAACCGGCGCCCGATCGCAAGGCGGCTTGTCCGGACAAGGAGATTGAACCGGCCATGCCGGGTGAACCCCCGATCAACAGACACCGGCCGTAGGTTCCCTTGTGACTTTCGCGTTCGCGCGGCGGCAACTTGAAAGGGGGAGGGCAGGGTGGCTGAGTCATGATGCGTCTCGGCGGGCCCGCGCGGCGCGGCTGGCAATGATACCCGCGAGATAGGCCCCCTTAAAACCGGCGTCAATGTTTACGACGGCCACGTTTGAGGCACAACTGTTAAGCATCCCCAACAGCGCCGCCACACCTTGAAAACTGGCTCCATAGCCAACGCTCGTGGGTACGGCAATCACCGGACAGTCGACGTAGCCACCCACAACGCTC
>JAGQPK010001297.1 GCA_020426755.1 Planctomycetales bacterium | reverse complement strand
TTCGAACTGAACCGGCATCCGCACGTCTTGCGTATCGGTCGTCAGGTAGGCGATGCCGAAACGCAAGGCGTCGGCACCGAACTTTTCGATGACATCCAGCGGGTCGACACCATTGCCTTTCGACTTCGACATCGTCTCGCCATCGCCATCCAGGATCTTCGGATGGATAAAGACATCGCTGAACGGCACGTCACCCATGTTGTTCAGGCCGGTCAGCACCATCCGCGCCACCCACAGCGTAATGATGTCACGGCTAGTGATTAGCACGCTCGTTGGATAGTAGTAGGCGAGCTCGGGCGTCTGCTCCGGCCAGCCCAGTGTGGAATGCGGCCAAAGCGCCGAACTGAACCAGGTATCCAGCACGTCGTTCTCTTGCGACCAGCCGTGGGCTTCCAGCTCTTGTTCAAGCTGTTCCTGTTGCGACGCCACCGAAATGAACAGCGTCTGTTCGCCTTCCGCAGGACCGGCCGCCAAGATTGCCGAGACGCGATCGGCGTGATCCTCGGTCACTGCTTGCACGGCCTGTTGCGGATCGATCTGCTTCAAGTAAGGCAGTGGGAGCTTTTGCCAAAGCGCATCGCCGACCGGTGCGGTCTTGGACCACACTGGAATCCGATGGCCCCACCACAATTGCCGACTGACCGGCCAATCTCGCTTTTCGGAGAGCCAGTCGATGTAGCCTTTGGTGTAGCGAGGCGGCAAGATTCGCACGCGGCCGTCTTCGACAGCATCCATCGCCGATTGCGCCAGTTCGTCCATGCGCACGAACCATTGATCGGCCAAGTACGGTTCGATTGCTGTCTTGCTGCGATCGGAGTGAGCGAGATCGATGATGCGGTCTTCGACTTCGACCAACAAGCCCGCTTGCTCCAGATCCTCGACTACTTTCTTTCGCGCGGCAGGAATTTTCAGGCCAGCGTAGTCGCCTGCGTTCGAGTTGAGCGTACCGTCTGGATTGAGAATGTTGATCATCGGCAACTTGGCACGCAGTCCGACTTCATAATCGTTTGGATCGTGGGCGGGCGTGATCTTGACGCAACCGCTGCCCATTTCGGGCTTGGCCCAGACGTCGGCGATGAGCGGAATCTCGCGGTTCACTAATGGTAACATCAGCATCCGACCGGCCACCGCCATGTCACGCAGTTTCTCGAGTAATGGCAACATCGTTTGGCGTCGCTCGCGCAAGCTCTCAAGCTCTGCGGCGACTTCCTCGCGCTCTTTTGCCGACGCAGCGGCCAGCTTCTCCGACAGTTGTTGTTCGACGCGGTTCATTTCGGCGGCGGGATCGGGATGCACTGCCACTGCCGTGTCACCCAGCATGGTTTCCGGACGCGTCGTCGCGATCGTGACATGAGTTGGCTCGCCCGCTTGCGGATCAATCACCGGATAACGCAAGTGCCAGAAGTGTCCGGGCACGGTCTTGTGGAAGACTTCGTCGTCACTGACTGCCGTCTGTAAGAACGTGTCCCAGTTGACGAGACGCTTGCCGCGATAGATCAATTGCTTGCGGAACAAGTCAAAGAAAGTTTCTCGCACGGCACGGGCGCAGACGTCATCGAGCGTAAAACGTGTACGCTGCCAGTCGCAA
>JAGQPK010001296.1 GCA_020426755.1 Planctomycetales bacterium | reverse complement strand
GAGTGACATGTTCCTGCTCGTCACGAAACCGATTCCATATTAAATGGCCAATCAGCACGCCGACCGCTACCAGGAACAGCGCGGATACGAAAGGGATAGTGGTATATGGAATCATTGTGTTTGCAGCACTCCCGGACGAGACATCCGTTGCGGAATTCTGGCGACGGACCCATGGGCTGGCGAGTTGTATCGGACTAGGTGCGGTTTGCGAAGACGAATTGGGAAGATTTCGTGGGACACGATGTTTCACGCCGACGACCGGGAATTCGTTTGTCGCTTGAGATTCGGTTAGTTCTCCGCAAGACGCCAGCCGCGGTTCTCGCTGTCGTTCGAGCAAATCGCCGAGGCAGAACTGACGCTGGCGCGTTGCGGCTCACTAATTAGCGAGTAAGATCGACAGAATGAGTTAGCCACGGATCTCGCCGAAGTTGGATTCAATCGCCAGTGTGAACCGACGCTAACGCGTTGCGGCGAACTGATTAGCGAGGTTGCGGCGAACTGATCAGCGAGTAAGTTCGCCGCAAGGCGCCAGCCGCTGTTCTCGTGTGGTTGGAACCAATTGTTGTACGAAGGTAGAAAGAGAACGAGTGATGATCCGACTGATAATGGACTCCCCAATCAAAACGACGCGAGCAGCAACCCTGCAACGAGGGAACCAAGCGTGTCAATTGGTGGCGCTAGCTGTGCTGTCGCTGGTGTGGTTCACGCACTCATTGAGTGCGCAGGAGCTGGCGCCGCTGGCATACAACAATCCGGAGTTGACCGTTGATTTAGGCGTCGGGCTGTGGGCTTGGCCAATGCCGATCGATGCGGATCAGGATGGTGATCTGGACTTGGTCGTGGCATCGCCAGACAAGCCGTACAACGGACTCTATTTATTCGAGAACAGCACAGGCGGCAAGTTGCCGGTGTTCCCGCCGGCGCGGAGGCTTGGCGGTGCGCGACAGAATGCACAGCTTTCCTGGCTGAACGGTCAGCCGCAGATGCTGACTCCAGGCGCGAGCTACCCTGATTTCATGTCGAGCGGATTGGATCACGCCGACCCGCTGCCAGTCCCGATCGGCTTTCACCGTCCTGTTGGTACCTATTCCGATAAGACTCGCGCGAATCAATGGCGCTATGTCGACTATGACGGTGATGGCGACCATGACCTGATCGTTGGAATCGGCGATTGGAGTGACTACGGATGGGACGATGCCTTCGACAGCAGTGGAAAGTGGACGCATGGTCCGCTGCACGGGTTTGTATATCTGCTGCGCAATACGGCAAATGACGCGTCGCCCACATACGACGAACCCGTTCGTGTGCAAGCGGACGATCGTGACGTTGACGTCTACGGTTGGCCAACACCTAACTTTGCTGACTTCGACGGCGACGGTGATCTCGACTTACTCTGCGGCGAGTTCCTGGACGGCTTTACCTACTTCGCCAACATCGGGTCGCGAACGGATCCCAGGTATGCAGCAGGGCAGCGATTGCTGCACGCAGGCCAGCCGATCCATATGGATTTGGAGATGATCGTCCCGAGTGCCGTGGATTGGGATCGTGATGGTGATGTCGACTTAATTGTCGGCGACGAAGATGGACG
>JAGQPK010001295.1 GCA_020426755.1 Planctomycetales bacterium | reverse complement strand
CGACCGGAGTCGCCGCTTCGTCAGCCCGGAGGAGCGACGACAAGTGCATTCCCAGAAACGCCGAGCCGCCGATGCGCAAGAGCTGGCGTCGCGACATTCCCAACTGCCGATCACAAAGATCCCGTCCGACCTGCCCAGGAATACACAGCATGGCAACTTGCTCCTCGTTTCGGAAATCGTGAGATTCGGCTCTGAGTATATCGAGCAGCGAAAATCGATGTCAAATTCTCAGCGGCCGACGTGAGAAACTCGCCTTGAACCTAACCGCCAGTTTTACTACAAGCCCAACAGATTATCAGCCAAAATCTCTTAACAGGATCACGTCATGAAGATATCGCGATCCCGCGCTAGGCGACTGCGCTGGGCGGCGGCCTTCCTGGTCGGCGCTATGGCGAGTCCCTGGCTTCCTGTCGCCACCAATCAGCAAGCTTGGGGCATCAGCGTCAAGGCGGCGAACTTACAGGAAACGCTGGAAAAGGGCCTGCGCGCTCGACGTCCCGAAGAATTCGCGTTTCTCGAACGCGTCATTCTGCAAGTCGATCAGGGCCAGCTGCCGTTGGACCTGGTTCGTAGCACGTTCGATTGGGCACGACATAAGCGTCCCTATCCGTACGTGTACTTCGAACGAGCGATTAAGATTCGTGCAGCCCGGATCGGCGTTGACGTGCATTGAGCGTCGCGCGACCACGCAGCGTAACGCAAGTCGTTCGCTGCGACGCATTAGCGTTAGTTCATCCTGACGCTGAGTGCCCAATTGTTGTGGTACAGATCCTGCCACAACCAGCTCCGCCGCCGGCATTTTTGGTCGAACGAATCCACGAACGGCGCATCGTGACGGAACGAACAGCTTAAGGCCCTGATCGGGCCTTAGTGACCGAACATCCGCTTGGGAGCCGGATGCAGCATCGCACGACGGATCATCGAAAGCGTGATTGTCAGCCCCACACAGAAGCTCAATCCCAACATCGCGACGACCAGCCAATTCTCGCGAACCGT
Source organism: Planctomycetales bacterium (assembly GCA_020426755.1). Taxonomy (GTDB): domain Bacteria; phylum Planctomycetota; class Planctomycetia; order Pirellulales; family Pirellulaceae; genus JAGQPK01. The sequence goes on along the minus strand of JAGQPK010001295.1, from coordinate 592 downwards.
GTCAGCGGAGCGTCGCTCTACAAGTCGCTCACGAGCAGCCCGCTCAAGATCGGTTTCCTGATTGAAGTAGCTAGACGATACCGCGAAGACGGCGTCACTCTGGCGAGACTCGGCTGCCAGTACGTCCCATTCCGATGCGGGACGCAAATTCGCTGCGAGCGAGTTAGACGGTGTTTGAGCGAAACCGACAGATGCTGCACCACAGCCCATCAGTCCCACGAACACCACTGCACATTTGGCGAATCGAAACATTGGCTTTGCTCCTTCCTGCAAAAACTGTCCGGAACTCGCCCTTTCCATAGGCAGTCCCGCACAGTGTGCCCTCCATTGCACCCAATTGCGTGTTCGTCATGGTATAACGCCGCTACGTTCTTCTCGACAAGACGAATTTCACAGTGACGAGCTGTAAATTTAAAAAGCATTTTTCATTGACAGAGTCAGCGGGCGCTGACATGGCGTGAACGTTATGCCCAATAGCCTGTACGCGAGTGGTCGAATTGAGCTTCCCGCCCACGCACGGCATCGATAATTTGGCCATGTCGATAGACGCACTGGCCCAGCACCCACGTCATGACGGGCCAGCCCGTCAATG
>JAGQPK010001294.1 GCA_020426755.1 Planctomycetales bacterium | reverse complement strand
ATTGTCCCCGGCGATCCGTCGCTCAGTCGCGTTATCGAAGCGGTCGAATATGCTAATCCCGAATTGCAGATGCCACCGAGTGGTCAATTGCCAGACGAGGCGATTGCAGATTTACGTCGGTGGATTGCCAACGGCGCTCTGGATCCTCGCTTGGAATCTGCAAAGTCGCACGACACGTCGCCCAAACATCTGACACTTGCTGACTCGCAAAAGCATTGGGCCTATCGTCCGATTGAACGCCCTCACGTATCGACTGACGCCTCGAACTGCACGAACTCACCGATCGATACGTTCGTTGTCGCGAAGCAAATGGCGGACTTGCCTGACCTCGGCAACGTTAGCACGAATTCACAATCGCCAACTCTGGCCGCACGCGATGTCTTATTGCGTCGCTTGACGTTTGATTTACATGGACTGCCGCCGACGCCAACTGAGCTGCGCGATTTCGGTAACGATGTTCGTCCCGATTATTATGAACGCGCCGTCGATCGTCTGTTGGCTTCACCTCGTTTTGGCGAGCGAATGGCGCGACGCTGGCTTGATGTCGCACGCTATGCCGAATCACTGACCCTGCGTGGCTTTGTGTTGCCAGACGCGTGGCGTTACCGCGACTACTGTATTGATGTGTTTAACTCGGATCGACCATTAGATCAGTTTATTGCCGAGCAAGTTGCGGGAGATCAAATGACGTCTGACGACGTTCATGCGCGGCAACAGCAGCTTGTCGCCGTGTCGTTTTTGCTGATGGGCAATACGAATTTGGAGGATCAGGATAAACAGCAGCTCGAGATGGATGTAATTGACGAACAGCTTGACACACTGTCTCGCGCGTTCCTCGCCCAGACAATCGGTTGTGCGCGCTGTCATGATCACAAGTTCGATCCGATACCGACGCGCGACTATTACGCGCTTGCCGGAATTCTTAAAGCATCAACGGTGCTAGAGCACGCGAATGTCTCGAAGTGGATTAGCCGTCCGCTGCCGCTGCCGTCGGACGAGGAAGCCGTGTACGCCGACCTGGAGAATCGCATCAATTCGATCGACGAGCGCATCAAGTTGCTTGAGTCGCGTCTTGAACCCTCGCCCAAAGCCGCGATCGCAGTGAGTGAGCTGCCCGGTATTGTCGTTGACGACAGCCAGGCTTCAACGGTGGGTGAGTGGCAGAAGTCTGATCACGTCAAGCCATTTATCGGAGAAGGGTACCTGCATGATCAGCATCGCGAACCGGGCGCGAAAAGTGTAACGTTCGCACCTCAGCAAATACCGCCAGGTGCCTATGAAGTGCGTTTGGCATACACCGCTGGGGCAAACCGTGCGACGAATGTGTTGGTGCGAGTATTCAGCGCGGATGGCGAGTCAACGCTGCGCGTCAATCAAAGAAAACCTGGCGACAGTGGTGGGCAATGGACGTCCTTGGGACGCTATCGTTTCGAAGCTAACGGGCAGGCTTACGTGATGGTGGCCAATGATGACGCCGATGGTCACGTGATTGTCGACGCGGTGCAGTTCTTGCCACTAACCGCTGCGGATGCGCTTGCCGATTCTTCTGTCACTTCCGAGTCGGCACAACGCGATACGTCGCGCGATCGTGATC
>JAGQPK010001293.1 GCA_020426755.1 Planctomycetales bacterium | reverse complement strand
GACGGCGTATCTGACGCGCCGCATCGAGATTCCGTTGATCGTCGATGCCGACACAGGCTTTGGCGATGTGATGAATGTCGAGCGTACGGTCATTGAACTTGAGGCGGCTGGTGCTGCTGCCATTCAGCTTGAAGATCAAGAACTGCCGAAGCGGTGTGGCCATCTTTCAGGTAAGACGCTCGTTTCCATCGACGAGATGGCGGCGAAGATTGCCGCGGCAGCAAATGCACGAAAAGACAAGAGTCTGATCATTATCGCCCGCACGGACGCCCGCGGCGTGGATGGCTTCGATGCGGCCGTGGCACGAGCTGAGCGTTACATCGAAGCGGGTGCCGATTGGATCTTTCCTGAGGCCTTGGCGTCTGCAGACGAATTTCGCAAGTTCAGCGAAATCATCACCATGCCGTTGATGGCGAACATGACCGAGTTCGGCAAGAGTCCGCTGCTTAGCTTTGAAGAGCTTGAGGACTTGGGCTACGCTGCCGTGCTCTATCCAGTCACCTTGTTGCGAGTCGCCATGAAAGCTGCCGAAGCGGTTTTGCAGCACTTGGCAGTTGATGGCACTCAACGCGAAGTTCTCGATCTCATGCAAACTCGACAAGAGCTTTATGACTTAATCGAGTACGAGGATTTCGAAGAGCGCGACCGCAGTTATTTCGGAGGCGAGACCGATGAGTGAAGATAAGTACTATCCTGGCCTGGAAGGTGTGATCGCGGGCGAGACGACGATTAGCACGATCAGCGATGGCCTCCGTTATCGCGGCTATTCGGTCGAGGAGTTGGCCGACCACAGCAACTTCGAGGAAGTTGCCTTTTTGATCCTCAACGGCGAACTGCCGAGTCCCGAACAATTGGCAGCATTTCGCAAGCGAGTTTATTACGCGATGCGACTGCCGGATGCAATCAGCGGCACATTAGCGGCGATCCCTGCCACGGCCAATTTCATGGATGTGATGCGCACGGGTGCCAGCATGTTGGCACACTGGGATGATGACGTCGCGGCCGGTGATCACGATGCAAACCTACGCAAGTCCGAGCGACTCCTAGCGCAATTGCCAATGGTGATGGCCGTGCGTCATCGCCATCTGATGGGCATGCCGCCGGTCACTCCGCGCGAAGACCTCTCGCTGGCCGGAAATATCCTCTGGATGCTGCGCGGCAGCGAACCTGCCGAAATCGACGTCCAGGCCATGGATGTCTCGCTGATCCTGTACGCCGAGCACGAGTTCAACGCATCCACCTTTACTTCACGTGTTGTGGCTTCCACGCTGTCGGATCTGCATTCGGGGATTACCGCGGCAATTGGCGCGCTCAAGGGTCCGCTGCACGGCGGCGCCAACGAACGCGTACTGGACGTCTTGCAACAGGTTGGCACACCGGAGAACGCGGCGAAGTGGGTCAACGATGCGTTGGTCAACAAGGTCAAAATCATGGGCTTCGGCCACCGCGTGTACAAAACGGGCGACCCGCGCGCCAAGTATCTGGTCAGTTTGTGTCAGAAACTGGCCACGCGTCCAGAGTACCAGCAGATGGAGGCGACGGCCAAAGTCATCGAAGACGTCATCGTCCGCGAAAAAGGCCTGCCGCCCAACCTG
>JAGQPK010001292.1 GCA_020426755.1 Planctomycetales bacterium | reverse complement strand
CGAAACACCGTCAGATACTCCGGACCCTGTAGAATTCGTCCCCACGTGCGAGCCCCCTCGGTGTGATCGCGCCAATCTTGATCCGCGTCGCCAATCACTTGGCCACGACCATCCACAGTGCCGTCAGCCGTCTTGCACATCACCTCGGCACAACCGTCGCCATCCAAGTCGTACACCAAGAACTGTGTGTAGTGCTCACCTTCGCGAATGTTCTTGCCCAAATTGATACGCCAAAGTCGACGCCCGGACAGCGTATACGCGTCGAGTATCGGTTCTCCCGTGATGCCGGCAAACGAGTTGTCTCGACCACGCGACGTTTGATGCAAGACGATTTCAAGCTGCCCATCGCCATTCAAGTCGCCAACCGAAGCGTCGCCGGGCAAGTACCCTTCGAGCAGATCGATGGGTATCTCGAGAAACCCTTGCGGCGAAACCGCCGTACGTTCACTTGCAGGCAATTCGTTCCCCGCCGCCAGCGCTCGCACAAAGTACTCACGTGACGGCCTATCCGCTTCCACTGGCTCTTGATCGACAATCCAAGTCGCATGCGTCAGCGGCTCGCGATTAAGCTGCCGCACTTGGTCGCCGACCGCGCAGTAGACGAGAAAACTGACATCAGCCGGATCCGTCGGCAGCAATCGCCAACTGACAACCGCTTGTCCATCATTGTTAGTGACCGCTATCAGGCCGCGCCCCAGCGGTTCACTCTGTCGTTCCGCAGCATGGCAACTCACGCAAATCGTGTGCAAAGCCACTGCAAACACCCACGCCTTTGTCGCACAATTCATTCCGGTCTCCGCATCGTTGACTTTCGCAAGTTCGCTCGCAACACTTGCATGTTACTCCTTGCAGCCAACGCTCATTGTTCCATCCCAAAGCGGAAAGCGCGCGAGCTGCCGTGAGGCGAAACTACAAACAAAGCCTAACCGTCCAACACCGCAAACCTTTTGGAGCGATGATTACCATGACGATTCGATTCATCACGGCCTGTTGTCTTGCATTTCTGTTCGCCGGGCAATTTACCAGCGCTGACGACGTCGATCTACAAGTTGGTGACGCAGCGCCACACTTCAAGACGGTCGATCAAGACGGCAAAGCATGGGACTCGGACGACGTAATCGGGAAAAAGACGCTCGTCGTCTATTTTTATCCCGCCGCGATGACACCGGGCTGTACCAAGCAGGCGTGCGCGTTTCGCGATGACTCCACCAAACTGAAAGATGCGAACACAGAAGTCGTCGGCATCAGCGGTGACACAGCGGAGAATCTGAAGCTGTTCGAGAAAGCACATCAACTCAACTTCCGCTTGCTCGCCGATCCCGATGGTGCGATCGCCAAGGCATTCGGTGTGCCGCTGCGTGACGGTGGAGAGATTCAACGCGAGGTCGACGGAGTACAGCACACCCTGAAGCGCGGCGTCACCGCCTCACGCTGGACTTTCGTGATCGGTCTCGACGGCAAGATCGCCGTAAAGAACACCAAGGTCGACGCGCCCAACGACAGCCAAACCGTGCTGGAATGGCTGAGCAAGAAGCAGTGACAAGTTGTGGACACGAATGCAAGTTCGACGAAAGGCGTTAGCCCAATGCCACTCAG
>JAGQPK010001291.1 GCA_020426755.1 Planctomycetales bacterium | reverse complement strand
AAGTACATCGCGCGCGATCGATGTTTCTGGTTGGCAGATTCAGGCGGGAATCGAATATACGTTTCCGTCAGGAACGATCATTCAGCCGCAGGGCTATCTGGTCGTCGCGAACGATCCAGCTCAGTTTACTAACGAAAATCAAATTCCCTCGGCCGTGCTGGGGCCATTCTCTGGCAGTCTGTCCAATCGGTCGGACATGATTCGCCTGGTTGACAGTCGCGGCAATCTGGCCGATGAGGTGCAGTACTTCGACGGCGGCCGCTGGAGTGATCGCGCCGACGGTGGCGGATCAAGTTTGGAACTGCGTGATCCGCTCGCCGCAAATGAGCGGCCAGAATCATGGGCCGCTAGTGCCAAGAACGGCACGCCACAATGGCAAACGATTAGCTATCAAGGAATCGCTCAACCAGACGGAACAACGAACGGGGTGACGAGCCGTTATCAAGAATTCATCATGGGCCTGCTGGATGCCGGAGAGTTCCTGATCGACGATATTTCTATCGTCGAGGCGCCCTCGGGGGCAGCGATCGAACGCGTTCAAAATGGTTCGTTCGATGGTGATGAACTGGGAGCCGAACCGGAACACTGGCGAATTCAGGGAACACATCACGGCCAAGTCGTGGTCGATCCGCTGGATCCCGAAAACCATGTGCTGCACGTGGCGGCGACCGGTGTCATGGAGGATCGGTTCAATCACGCCGAGGCGACCTTTGCCGATGGAGCGGCGATTCAACTGGGACAGGAGTATCTCATTTCTTTTCGCGCCATGTGGTTGTCCGGCTCGAATCAATTGACGACGCGGCTGTATTTCAATCGGGTCGCAAAGACACACCAATTGGACCGCTCGACATCGGTGGGAACGCCCGGAGCGCGTAACTCCCAAGCGATTGAAAATGCGGGGCCCACGATTAGTAAGCTCTCGCATCATCCGGCAGTTCCGGATGCCGAACAACCGGTTGAAGTCGTGGCCCAAGCGGCGGATCCGCAAAGCGTCGGTCGCCTGCTCCTCTCGTATTCTGTACAGGAAGGCGACTGGCAGCATGTTGAAATGCAGAGCAATGGTCGCGGCGAGTATCGTGGCGAGATTCCCGGACAAGCGGCTGCGACCACCGTGCAATTCTACGTGACCGCGATTGACGGTTGGGCCGCATCAAGTCAGTTCCCCAGCGATGGTGCGGGCTCGCGAGCTCTGTACCGAGTGCAAGATGGCCGTGCGTCGCAACGTGGTCTCCATAATTTCCGGATTGTGATGACGCCGTCCGATCTGACGCGACTACACTCACGCACCAACATTCTTTCGAATGATCGAATCGGTGCGACGGTGATCTACGATGAGTCGGAGGTGTTTTACGATGTGGGCGTTAGATTGAAGGGATCCAACGCCGGTCGCGGAGACAACACATACGTAGGATTCAACGTTCAGTTCGATCCGATGCAGTTGTTTCGCGGCGTTCATGACTCGGTGGCGATTGATCGGTCCGGTCGGAGTTCGCCTACTCCTAACACGCAAGATGAGATCCTGATCAAACATATCGCGAATCATGCCGGTGACATCCCGATGATGTACGACGATCTCGTGTACGTCGTCACGAACAAT
>JAGQPK010001290.1 GCA_020426755.1 Planctomycetales bacterium | reverse complement strand
GCATGAGCCATTTTGCCGACGCTCACCGGCGATAAATCGCCGGCCTACCGTCAACAATCGCTACGCGATGCAGATCAAATCGAATGTTGAATGTTGGAGTGGCGACTTCTGGCGTCGGCGTCACTCGTCATTAGTTCGCCGTTACGCGTGACAAGTTTCGCCACAACGCGTGAGAAAGTTCGCCGCAACGCGCTAGCGTCGGTTCCTGACCCGGCGCCAACTCAACCAATGCCGAGAACCGCGACTAGTGTCTTTTGCGAACTCGTCTGCCGCTGCTGAGAATCCTAGAAGCGCAGTAGACCGTAGTTCTTCTTACCGGAACGCAACACGATGGTTGAGGTGCCAACGAGATCGGTGGGAGTCAGCCGGCGATCGACGGAGTCAACACGACGGTTGTTGATGTAGACACCGCCTTGTGTGATTGCACGTCGGGCATCGCCTTTGCTTTTCGCTAACCCGGTACTGACCAAAGCATCGATGAGCGACTGGCCTTCGCCGTCGAGTTCGCTGCGCGACTGCTGGCTGCTGGCGACATCCTTGAAGATCTGTGACAACTGGTTGTCTGTCAGCTCACTGATCTCCGCTCCAAAGAACACATCGGTCGCTCGGCGTGCAATCTGCAAACCCTCGTCGCCGTGCACTAACCGAGTCAACTCTTCGGCCAGACGCTTTTGGCTCTCACGTTTCTCCGGCGCAGACGTGCGCGCCTCATCGAGCGCGGCTACTTCATCCTGCGACAACTCGGTCAAGAACCGCAGACAACGCCCCGCATCTTCATCAGCGACGCGAATCCAATACTGATAAAACTCGTAGGGACTCGTGCGATCAGCCGACAGCCAAATGGTTCCGCTCTCCGTCTTGCCCATCTTCGAGCCATCCGCTTTCGTCAGTAGCGGACACGTGATTCCGTACAACTGGGCACCGCGCATCCGTCGCCCCAAGTCAATGCCGGCGGTGATGTTGCCCCACTGATCGCTACCACCAACCTGCAACTGGCAACCATATTGATCGTGCAGTGTGACGAAGTCGTATGCCTGCAGCAGCATGTAACTGAACTCGGTGTAGCTCAGGCCCGCCTCGCTCTCCAGCCGCGCCTTTACCGAGTCTTTCGACAACATCACGTTGACCGGAAAGTTCTTGCCAACATCTCGCAAGAAATGCAGGTAACTAAAACCACTCATCCAGTCGAAGTTGTTGACGACAACTGCGTTGTTGGCAGACGAGAAATCCAGAAAGCTTTCCATCTGGCGACGAATGCCCGCTAGATTGTGATCGAGCTGTTCGGATGAGAGCAGGTTACGTTCCTGGCTCTTGCCGCTGGGATCGCCAATCATTCCGGTCGCGCCGCCCACCAGCGCGACAGGTTTATGTCCAGCACGCTGAAACCGACGCAGATAGAGCAACGGCATCAAGCTGCCTACGTGCAGGCTATCCGCCGTCGGATCAAACCCAGCATAGACCGTGCGGCTGCCTTCGTTCAACCAAGTTCGGAGGTGTGCTTCATCCGTTGTCTGGTGAATCAGGCCACGCCAAGTCAGATCCGCGAAGATATCAAAGTTCATCTCGAGCCAACTGCTCTGCTAAACACAGAAAAGAGAA
>JAGQPK010000128.1 GCA_020426755.1 Planctomycetales bacterium | reverse complement strand
ATGCGGCGAGATGTTGACGGCAATATACGGATCGATTCCCTGTCGCGCCCACTCGCATGCTTGCTCGGCGGCCAATTGGAAAACCAACTCGCCTAGCATGACGATCAGTCCCGTCTGCTCGGCGACCGGAATGAACTCGCTCGGGGGAATGAACTTGCCTTCCTTCGTTTGCCACCGCACAAGGGCTTCGCAACCGACGGACATTTTGGTTCGCGCACAAACTTTGGGCTGGAACCAAAGTCGGATGTCGCCGTCCGCCAAAGCACGCCGCAGTTTGGTTTGAACTTGATGTCGCATCGTGACGCCGTCTTGCATCTCTGGCGTGAAGACGCGTACACGGTTCTTGCCTGCCGATTTGGCCGCATACATGGCGATGTCGGCGTTGCTCATCAACGTGTCCGCGTCAGACGCGTGGTCGGGGAAGCGGGTGACGCCGATACTCAAGCCGATCAGAGCTTCGGTATCGTGCAGATCAAATGGCTCACGGAACGAAACCAGCAAGTCTTCTAACACGTACGTCAGTTGATCGAACGGGTGATGTCGATCACTTAGTAGCAGCGCGAACTCGTCGCCGCCGAATCGCGCGACGCAGACGTCGGGACCTAATACCTCTTGTAGACGATGGCCAATGGCCTGCAGGAGACAGTCGCCGCTTGAGTGTCCGGCCGAATCGTTGACATGTTTGAAATCGTCGAGATCGATAAAGCAAACGGTTACGCCGTAGCCGTTCGCAGTCCCTTCGACGATCAATCGTTGCAGGTGATCTCGGTAGAAGCGACGATTGGGAAGTCCGGTCAAGTTGTCGAACAACGCCTGTTGGCGAAGTTTCGCCTGTGTCGATTCCAACTCGGTAATGTCGGAGACCAACGCGATAATTCGCGACGGTTGTTCATCGGAGTCAGAAGACGGACTGAGTGACACCCAGTAGGAGCGGTCGCCTTCGTTTCCGTGAATGCCGGCCTTGCCTGACCACGAGTATCCACCGGCGACTTGTCCGAGCACGTCGTCGATTGCTCCGATGTCGAACTGCAACGCGTCCGTCAGGTGACGACCAATTGGCGATCGACCTCCCGGCTCGCTCATTGCCAAGAACGCCGGATTGGCTTCGCGTATTCGTCCATCGTTGGAAAGAATCGCAACGCCTTCAGATGCTCCATTAAAGACACTGGCGAGCAAGCGCAATTGATCTTCGCGCAGGCGGTCTTCGGTTATGTCTCGAGACGTCGATACGATGTAGCGTTCACCGGACGTGCCATCTTCGAAGAGCGATCGCTTAACCGAAACAATGGCTCGGGCACCGTCGGGCAAATTGACCTCGTGCTCCGTCGTCTTGCAATGTCCCGTCGCGAGTAGTTCGTCTTCGATCGCGCCCAGGTGCTGTGCCAATGTGGGGGGCAGAATCGCGTCGAGTTCGAGTCCGACAATCGCATCGCGTCCAATGCCATGAGCTCGACAGAAGGCGTCATTCGCGACGACTAGCGAACGGTCGGGGGCCTTGACCGAGATCTGGTCGGGAACCGCATTGATAATGTTGTTGAGGAAGTCGCGATGACGGCGGAGTTCGGATTCGAACTGTTTACGGGCCGTGATATCGCGAACGACCATCAGCACGTGACCGCTATCCTGCATGTCGAAGGCACTCATCGTGACTTCGGCCCAGAATGAATATTCGGCACGCTTCCACAGTCGAACTTCAATCGAAGTTAGCCCGAGTTCAGCGGCTCGCGCACACAGATGTTTCAGTTCCTGGTCTTGGCATTCGCCGGCATCGTTCGTGGCCGTCATCAGCATGTTGGGCCATTCGCCGATGATCGACTGCCGTTGGCAATCGAGCAATCGAATCGCATTGTCATTGCAGGCAATGCACACTTGTTGGTTGAACACGAGTACCGCGTCGTGCGTACGTTCGAAGATTGTGTCGGCGAGACGCTGCGTATCTTGCGCAGCCTGCTCGGCCGCGGCCCGTGCATTTGATAGACGTTGACGCGTCAATTCCAGTTCGTCGATGATCTCGGCAGAATGCACGATTGCTTCCGCTTGAGCACGCGCCATGGCATGCGATCGTTCCGACATTTCTTCGAGCTGTCGGCCTTGAGCGACCACTTCGGCCCGCAGTGCCGACAGCATCTCGACCATCGGGGTCAGCAAGGTTTCGTCGCACCCTGACGCCGTGTTCTGGCCGATTGCCGCGTTGATCAATACTTCTGTTCGGTCAAGTAGCGTCTCGACCCGCGCATCAACGCTGGTGTGCGTTGCATCCTCGGTTGCGGGCTTGTTGTGCTCGAGAGATGTCACGTGAAGTTACGTCCGCGGGTCCGCTGGTCGTGTCAATTCGCTAAATGAACAAGGTCGTGTTGGCCATACTCGCATCTTCCATGAAGCTCGCGACTCCACAGAACCCAATGCCGGGATAGTCAATCAGTTCTTCTCGCTGTATACCCATTAGCTGCATTGACATTTCGCAGACACGGATGGTCACGCCCAGGTCTGCGGCAGTGGCAATTAGTTGATCCAAGTCGGCGATCTGCTTCTTCTTCATCTCGCGTTTCATTAGCAGCCGACCAACGCCTCCCATCTCCATGCGAGAGAGCTTCGTACTGTTCAGATTGGCTGGCAACATCCAGCCAAATGCCCATTCGATTAACGATTTGCGTCCAACTTGGCCACCCTTTCTCAAGGCGGCTGTCGCCCAGAATGAACAGAAGATGGTGACTTCCATGCCGCAGGCCGCCGCGCCATTCGCCATCACCAATGCAGCCAGCAATTTGTCGCGAGACGAATCGAAGACCAACAAGTTGAGGCGGTTTTGATCCGGCTGCTTCTTGATGAGTTGCTCAAGCCGATCAACGCGGCTTTCCATTTCCATCCATGTTGCAGCGTCCGCGGTTGACGGGTCAGAGGCATCGCCGGTCGAGCCTTCGAGCATCGGTGAAAGTGTGGGAGGCGTCACAGCTGAGATTCGCAATGTCAGTATTATGTCGAGTTCGTTGCAGCAGCTTGTGCTGACACTCGGGAAGCCTACGTTACGACTTGCGTGTCAGGTAATTGCCACATCAAAGCAATTTCGTGATCGACGAGAGGGCGCGTTGTCAAACTGCAACAGCCACGAGGTGGGCTACGAAATGATGCCTTGCATGTTTAGCAGCATCAGGCCCGGATAGAAATTGAGTTGGGTTGTCGGCTGTTGAATAGGATCCTTGGCGCCCTTGATCCAAAGTGTGAGCTTGCCTGTTGCTAATGCGTAGCGTTCGATCTCATCGAAAGTAAGGACGTGTATCGGTCCGGCAGGTAGCGGGCGATCTTCCAGCCCGTTTCGCAGAATCGAAAGTCGATCGGTCCAAACGGTCCGGCCTTGTCGCACTAAATCCTGACGCATATTCTCCGCGATGATTGCTGAAGCATGCGTTTGAATGGCTTCGGCACTCGTACGTGACTTCTCATCAAAGTGCAGTGTCATATGTATGCGCCGGTGGTCGCGCGTTTCAAAGACCATGCTTACTGTGCCGGATTGGCTACCGGGCGGTTGTTGCCAATCGGCACTAAACCACTCAAGCTGTTCGAACAGGATGAGCTGTTCCCGGTTGCCACTGGACCAAACTAGGCCGCGCTCAAAGTGTTTCAGAGTTTCCGAATAGCCCCGTAGTAATGGGAGCGCCGACGCAATAACCACCATCACCAGCACAATGCCGACGCCCATTGAGTAGAGCGACATACAGCAAAGCAGTCCCGCCAGCATCAAACTCATCTGTACAGCCAACCGCCGCACTGGCAACGGATGACGGTGAAACGTCGTGAATTGGTTGAGACGGCGACCTAATCCCACGCCGGTCTCGGCAGGCTCGGCGGGATCGTGCGTGTCGACGAATTGACCTAGCAAGCGGTAAAGTATCAGCGAGTTCTCCGCGCTGCGTGCGTACCGCGCGAATGGCTCTTCTTCGTCTTCGTGCCAAAGACACAACTCATCATCGATCCACTTCACCTTGGCAATCTGCTGTGGAAAGCATGAGTTGCCGGATTGGTGGTCCGTGAAGGCCATGAGGCTGAGGGTCCAGCCGTCCCCCGATACATCATCGCCACGACATAGTGCGCTGTTGCTACGTTCCCACAGATCGTCCAACAAGCGGTCTCGTAGCGGGCCCAAGCGATCGGCATCAAACGGACCGAGTTCATTGGTGAGAGTCACCCAACCCACTCGCGAATCGCTTGCGTCGTCCGAACCACGTACGCGTAGCTGTAGCGACTCGACAGTATTCGCTTCACCGAGTAGATCGCATTGCCGCTGCGTGTCGATGCGAATGCCCAGTACGTCTTGGTCCTGGTACTCAAACCGATGGCCTTGACTGTAGAGCAAGAAGCCAGCCTGCATCGTTTGAAAGGATTCGTTATGGGCAATCGACGACATGAGGCGAGGCTTCCACGACAGGGGGTGAGACGTCACGTTGCGGACCGGCCAGGACGCTCGCCCCTTGACCAAGTGACGAGTCCACGCCAAAGCCTAGCCCGGTATTTGCCGGAGAAGAGTACGTTTCCGGCAAGTTTCACTGCGGTGTCAAACCCGCACGCTTTGCACATGAGAGGCGTTCAAAATGGAGCGCACTGGGCGTCGAATGGCAACGCTACCGGTACCGATCCCACTCGCCCCCCTCGCGATTGCTCAGGGCCCGGTTATGATGGCCGCTGCGGGGGGAAGACTCGCTGAACTGATGGCGTCGCGAGTACGCTGAGCAGATAGCACAATGCTGAGTAGACTGCGCTGAGCAGAAAAAACAGTTAGGTATCCGATATGTCGACACGTCTTGCTTGGTTGCTGGCCGCGACGATTTATGTCCTGCTGCTGATCGCACTATCGTTTGGCCTGCGGGAGGCGCGCCGCTGGGCGACCGTCAATCTCGTCACCGCAGCTGCTCACGATAATTGGGAACACTTCCGCGGTGACATTCGTGAACAAGCAGAGCGAGGTGGGCCGGTTAAGCGCCGAGTGCCAGTCAGCACAGAACCACCCCTCTTAGTCTTGTTACGCGATCATTTCGTCGCTTGTCTCGTGATATCGATTGTGCTGAGTTCGGCGCTGTACGGGACCTTAGCGGTTTTCGTAGTTGGCGCTTTGGGACGTCGACCCGATGATGAGCATGCACCGGCGGGTGTGGATGTCGCCGATCGAACGTGAAGGCACGTCGCCGTTCCGCATCGGCCTGCCAACCTGACACAGTTGACCAACGGGTTTACATGGCCTATCGTGCGGAAAGGCCCAATTTGACCGCTCGATTGAAACGGTCGGGGTCCCCTAGTTCTTTTGGCAATGCAGGACCGATATGAGCACCGGCGAAGGTACGATCGGCGAATTGGGAGTCATGCGTGGTCGTGACTATCCCTCGATACGGCAATTCACCGTCTTCTTGGAGAACCGCGTCGGCCAATTGCTTGACGTGATTCGACGTTTCGAGGGTAGTCGGGTGCACATCGTGGCGCTATCGATCCATGATTCGACCGAGTGTTCGTTCGTGCGATTCTTGCTCAGCCACCCCGAGCAGGGCCGAGAGATTCTGGAACGCGCGGGACTGGCACTAATCGAGACAGATTTGATTGGGATCGAACTTCCCGAAGGCCCACAACCATTGCTGCAAGTTTGTACGGCTTTGTTACAGGCCGAAGTAAACATTGTGCAAGCTTATCCGCTCTTGATGCGTCCGCATGACAAACCGGCGGTTGCGCTGATGGTGGATAATATTGACATGGGGCTGGAGACCTTGGCCAGCAAGGGTTTCAACATGATCACCGAGCGTGATCTGTCGGACGTTGACTAAGCGATCGTTGACTAAGCGATCAAAGTCAAAGTGACGTTAATGCGAGCACGCTTGATACGTTGCTCGACGGAGCAATCTATTTAAGGTGCTCGACCAATGAAAAGGCCGCGGTGCGGGAGTATTCCCACAGCCGCGGCGGATTCTCCAGGCGACAGCGCATCGTGAATTGCGCTCTCTTAGCGACGCATCGTCTCGCGATCTTCCAGCTGAGCTTGTTGCGGCGTGGCAGGTGCTTCTCGACGAGCGATTTCTGCATCGACGGAGGCACGCTTTTGCTGCAGATCCATCGGATCTTCAAAGTTCAGCAGCAACGGGTCTTGATCTTCGAATACAGACGTGGCGAACCCAGCGATCGCCCACCCGCCTTGGTCCTTGCGCAGGATCCAAACGATCTCGTGACTTGAGCTCTCGCCGTTGGATTCGACGTCCGTCCAGCTGCTCATCACGTGGGCACCTTCTTCGTTCTCGCCTAAGAACAGAAAGTCGGTGACCTCGTACGTCGCGGATTGGCTGCCTTGCGGCGCGATCATGGCTTCTGTGCGCGCCATCTCCGTTTGCGCCTTCACGGTCAACATGCTGGTAGCGCGCTTTTGGTCACCTGCCTTGAGCGATTGGAGAAACTCAGTAACGGTCTCCTTCGGGTGCGAGAACCGAGTGACCGCCACTTGGTTATTGGTGGTCTGCTCCGAGGACTGCTTGGCAGCCGTCGTGTTGGTATCGGGTGCGGGTACGTCTTCCGTGCGACCGCCGCAACCACACCATGTCGTCATTGCGGTCAATACGACGCTCAAAGCGCCGAGACGAATCCATTGCTTGCAATGGTTGATGACCATTCCCTTGGTCTCCCTTTGAGTTGTTAAGTTATCTCGAATGAATCTAAGAATCTCGCCTAGTGCGCTGCGAAGCAGGGCGAATAAGCTGAGGACTTGTACGTGACGGTCGTGCGACTTCTTTCGCCGGACTATTTTCGATTGGGGCAGACGGTTGGGCAGAAGTCGACACGGATCGTCGACTGCCGGCCTGAGATTGGCCTGCCAAAAAGTTGTCAATCTGCGCAGACTCGCGAATCCGGTCGAATTCTTGAGCCATCGCCAGACGCGTTTTCTTTTCGCGAATGTCGCGCGCCAGCTCGTCGCGCACGTCTGCCGGCGTTGACACGACCGGCTCTGTTTTGCCGAGATAGTACATGATGACGTACTTGTCACCCATCGCTACGATCGCTGACAGCGGGTCTTCGGCGGACAACGAAAATGCTTCCTCTTCGATTTGTGGCTGGCCACTGAAGCGTCGAATTGGCGGCACTTCGCCCATGTTGGCTTTACTAACGGGTTCCATTGAATATTGGGACGCCAGTTCACCAAAGAACTGTGGTGTTTTGTTTCCGCGCGCCATGTCCCAAACCTCTTGCGCCTTGCGCTGACTGCCTAGGACAATGGCCAGGACTTCCACACGCTCGCCATAGTTGGCTTTGAAACCCTTATCCAAGTCGTCGCTAGTCACCTCGACGGATTTCGCCACGAGCTTTTTCAATGCAACCGATGGCCACACTGCGTCACGAATATAGGTCTCGACGGCGATCCCTTCGGACTCCTGCACGTCTTTCAACCAGCGTTGTACGTCCGGCTTCTGCTGCTCTGTTAGATAGCCGTATGATTCCGCTGCCATCGCAACTTCGGCATCGATATCCGCGCTGTTCACCGCGACGCTCTTCGACTTTAAGGCTTGCACCAGCAGGCGATAATTGATTTCGGATTCGAGCACGTTGATGCCGTGCCGTGCGATGCATTCGTCTTCCAACTGCTGCATCGTAATTGCGACACCGTTGATCGTGGCGGCCACTCCCGGTTGCTGCTGTCGCAGCTTCGGATCGTTGAACACATTGACCACCTTGGCGCTCTTCTGCAGATCAGCAAATCGGACTCCCGCCTCGTCGCGCAGTTTTCGCTCAACAATGCGTTCTTTCAAGCGATCGTATGCTGCCTGTTTATATTGAGGGGAAATGTGAGCTGCGGGGAGCTGCTTTTCGCATTGGAAGATCAAGAATTGGCCCAGTGCCGGAACAATCGGGCTGATTTCCCCTGGCTTCAACGCAAAACAAGCTTTTTCGATGTTCGCATCGCCCATATGGCGACGGATTGGCGGAATCATTCCGCGGGCGGCCGCGCTGTTGGGATCTTGTGAGTGATTCTTAGCTGCCAAGCCAAATGAATCTGGATTCGCCTTCACCTCTTTCAGAATCTGCTCGGCCTTCCCCCGTGTCTCCAACGCGATCATGCGCACTTGCACTTTCTCGCCGTACTCCGATTCAAACTCGCGAGCAAGCTCGTCTTGGGAAACGACAAGTTTGTCGGCGGCAAGCCGTTGTAATGCGAGTGTCGGCCAAACGATGTCTCGCCGGTACTGCTCGGCGGTGATGTTGCGTTGGTCACGCAGCATCTCGAGATAGTGTTCTTTGGCAAAACTGAACCGAGCGGCGATGCGATCGATTTCGGCTTCAATATCTTCTGGTGTGATGCGGATGTTCTGCTTACGACAGGCGTCCAGAATCAAGTGCTTATTGACTAAGCTTTCCAATACGGTATTTCCGTATCGTTCCACGCATTGTTGGCCAAGTTCCTTGCGCTCAATCGACTGACCATTGACCACAGCGACGATCTGCTGATTCGCGGCGGCTGCGGTGCCGGTCGCTGGTCGAGGTGCGTTCGCCGCAGGCTGACTTGCCGCCGGGCGACGCGGAGTTTTGTTTTTTGTTTGTCCCACGGCATGGGATGCGGACCCGACGGTCAGCCCCAGGACGAGGGCGAAATGGGTCCAGCGTACGGGCAATGCACACGCGCGACTGCGTGATAGCAACATCTCGGTTCCTCCTTAAACCGAAAGCAACGACTGGCTAGCACGGGTTACGGGTCAAGGTACTAGCCCACGGGAACACAGACTGTAAATCCCCGGGAAAAACGGGTCAAGATCAACGTCGTCGTTGCCGAGAAGTTGTGACGTGTTCCGGGGCAATGACCAGCCGACTGCCTAAGCCAGTCCGCAGGGCTGGGACAGCTGATGACGAGCTAACCAGCACTCGGCGAAAGATCCATTGGTTCGATCTTCAACTTGTCGATCAAGTAGATGACAGGCGAAACAAGTGCGTAGGGCGATTGGTGTGCCAAACTGCTGTCACGCAGTTTCAGATAGCAGCCGCCGACACTGCCTCGACCAAGCGTGGCGTCGAGCGGCACCCAGCGATCCTTGATCCACACTTCTGTCCACATGTGGTAGAGGAAACTCTGTTCTCGCTCCGCATAAAATAGGCCGATAGCAACGCGTGCTGGTATGCCACGGGCGCGGCAGGTAGCGGCCAATAAGACGGCGTGCTCGCTGCAATCGCCCTTGCGACTCTCTGCAACTTCACCCGCGCTGCTAAACACTTGTGAGAAATCCTCTTTGCTCAGCGAGCGATACAAAAAGTTCTCCAACAGCTTGGCCGCTTGCCACGGATCTTCAACCGTTTCTGCGACGGCGTTTGCCAACGCGACCACGCGCGGGTGATCCGATTGAATGATGGCGTTGGGCGAGAGGTCTTCCGGTTTCGGTTGCGAGACGGCGATATCCAGTTCGGTTGGTTGGTCGGGTGTGACTTTTGACACCGTTACCAGCGCCGTGTTGTTCTCGCTCTCGATCACGCGCTGTGACAGACAGTTCGCAAAGACAGCTTTCGGGTTGAGGTCCTCCAGCGAGATTCTGTACACCGCGCGCGTGGTGTCGAGCGGTCGGTTGATCGCACGTTCCAGTTTGACACCGATATCAACGCCCAGGTCGACGCGAACCAAATCGTTGCGCCGGTTGGCCTCGGCCTCAGTGACTTGCACGGTTTGCCGGTCCAGGAACGCTTCTTTTGTTTTCAGGATGTGACCTTCGACGTCGCACCAGTAGACCGTCGGAATGCGCCATCCTTCAGCCAGCGGGTCCACCGATTCGATGCGCAGTAGTTCTCGATCATTATCGCCAATCGTCGCCATTTCCAACCGGATGGCTGCGAGTTCAACTTGCACGATACGATCAAGCAAGGGGAGGAAGGCGAGTAATGAACGGCGTTCACCGACTTGCATTGGTTGCCGAAGCAGCGTTCGCTCGACGGCGAAGATGCCGCGTTGGTCATCAGCCCAAGCATAGCGAGTTTTCGCAGAAGTACCGGCGACTGAGTCTTCCAGCTCCATCGTGCCATCGTGAACGATACCGTTCACGGTGCGTGTTGAGTCTCCGTTCACTACGCGATACGCGAGTTGCTTAACTTTGCCTTCTGAAGACTCCAGGCTGACTGTCGTGAGTTCTTGCCTGACGATATCGCCGAAACGTCGCAGTTCGAGTGTGTCAACGGCCTCAATCTGATACAGCGGCCCGTCAGGTGTCTCTTCGCGAAAGGTCCGTACATGGCGGTTGCCGACTTTCGCGTCGCGGATGTAATGAGCGTTCCACGAT
>JAGQPK010001289.1 GCA_020426755.1 Planctomycetales bacterium | reverse complement strand
AGCCAACATCAGTCGGCACTGCTCTGCCACTTAGGCAACATTGCCATGCGCGTAGGCCGCCCGTTGCGCTGGGATGCCAGCAGCGAACAGATCGTCGATGACGCGGCGGCCAATGCCATGCAGTCGCGCGAAGTACGCGACGGCTATCATGTTTAAGACTGAATGTTGGATGTTGGAGCAAAGGCGACGGCGTTGCAGAGCTATCGCATTGCCTTGACGTCGAGCAACTGTGAGTTCGAAACCGAGTTACCGAGGCGGTCGAACTGATCGAAGGTCCAAACGACCTGCTTAGTTTGCGGATCCAACTCAATCAGCAGCGGTTGCCCCGGTCCGGCGTGGCAGTTGCCGATGATGTAATGACCGTTCTCCAACACTTCTAGCGTGGTCACCCATGCCAAGGTGATCTTGGGCAAATCGTGCTGCTGAATCTGCCATGCGATCTGCTTGTCCGGCGTGACTTCGATGACGCCATGTCCGTTGCCGGTGGAGATGAGCGTGTTGCCGTTGGCGAGTCGTACTGCAGCAAAGCACTTGTTGCCGTATGCCTCGGGGCCGTGGCCAGGTCGTTCGCGCTTGCCAAACAGCGGCACGGGATACTCCCAGACAACATCGCCCGTTTCACCGTTGTACTCGCGCACGGTGCCGTCACCCTCATGACAAACAAGATAGTTGCCCGTGCTCAGTTTACGAACCAGTCGCGTATCGGTGTGCGGATGAGGATGCTCGACCTTCAACGAAATCTCTTTCAACAATTCACCAGCGCGATTAATCTCAATGATTCGCCCTGGCCCCGATTCAGCGATCATGATGCGATCGTCGCCCAGTGGTTGAAAGGCGTGTACCTCGACGGGTCGGCCGGCATTGCCGTTCTGGGTGGCAGAATCATACGACCACACGACCTGTTTCGTCTCCAAGTCAATCTCCGCCAGTCCCGCGGCACCGCGCTGCAGCATCACTCGGCCATCCTGCACATGAATGTCGTGGATCCCGCCCCACTTCATCGCCCATTCGTTCTGTCCATTGGCGCCGACGATCACCAACTGGTCATTGCCTTGAGTGATCAGACGATGCTGTGCCCCAACTTGGTGAGTACCGACAAGTAGCGCGAACAGACAGAGTGGCACAATCAATCGCATGGCATCGCCTCGACAAAAGCTGAAAGATGTAAAGAGCGGCAATTATACACGACGCAATGCGCGGCACACTACACACGCCGCGGAGGGCGGTGGCGGCGACTCGACGAGCTCGACCGCTTCCGAACAAGTGGCCAATATCCTATGATCACTGGATTGCGAAAACTGGCCCGATTAACCAGCCTCCCCGTGTAACGGACTGCGTCCGGCGATGCAGTCAATGTTACTCACGCAGGAGGCCGCCGGCCAAGTCGGGCATGTTCGAACAGTTAGGTAGTACACCGTGAGCGAAACCGCAAAACCCCGCGAAGCTATCTCCCAAGCGGCCGCTCGCCAACAGTTGAAGTCGTGCGTCACCGGTCCGATCGCCGAGATGCCGTTGTTACGTCAGTCGCTGTTGTTCGCTGAGCTGTCACTGATTTCCTACATGAGCCATCACGAAGTGCTGGAGTCGATCGAAAAGCTCGG
>JAGQPK010001288.1 GCA_020426755.1 Planctomycetales bacterium | reverse complement strand
AGTACCCGCGATCACACCAAAACCCAAAACACCGGCGATCAGAGCAACGATCAAAAACGTGATGGCCCAGCTCAACATGACATAGTTCCTTTCGAAAACTTGTAGTGATGCGAATGTTGCAGAAGATTTCTGCTCTCCCAGTCGCGTTTTACGTTGATGAGCACCTGATGCATTGACCATGCCAATTGCCGACGGGACACGAAAAAAACTTCTTCACCGCGAAAAACGTCGATCGAGAGCGGTAAAACAGCGTCGTGGTATGCCGAGACGCCCATGATCATGGATTCGAAACGACCAAGTTGAATGCAGTCGAACCGCCGGTGAGACATCGCGAGACCAACCGTCCACCTATTCGTCGGGCAATCGGGCTAACCGCCGAAGCTGAGCAGGTTGATGTGACAGGTATTTGAATAGGGCCAACGCGAGTATGCAGATAACGCGTCCCCTTCTCCACGTCCGGCCACCAGTTAGTTCATTGCCAAACGGAATACGAAAAGCGGATCGAGTGCCGTACTAACTTGCAGAGAGCGAGACTGAATCCACAGCCACGGCACAGTGATTGCTTGACAACCAAAGTCCGTTCCTGCCAATGAACTCAATACTTTTCGGTGGAGAGCACGACATGGTCGTCATTTGGAATCCTAATGCAAGCCGAGCCGCTGACTCAGAACATGTTCTCGAGCAGCTGAGAGCACAGGGGGACGTACACGTAGTTGAAACCTCAGACGCCGAAGCTGCAGAACACGCGGCCACGCGAGCGGCAGCAGAGGGTGCGAGCCGCATAATTGCCGCCGGTGGAGATGGCACGATTAATACGGTGATCAACGGGATCATGAAATCGAATCAACGCCCCATTCTTGGTGTCTTGCCACTCGGTACGGCCAACGATTGGTTTTCGTCACTCGACTTACCCGACGACATCGAAGCCGCAATTGAGACCGCCTTGAGTGCGGACGGCACGTGGACCGATCTCGCCGAATTAGAAACCACGCAACAAACTCGCTACTTTGCCAACATTGCCACCGGCGGCAACAGCCACCGCGTCACTGAATCGATCACCGACGATATGAAGCAGACCTGGGGAGCGCTTTGTTACCTGCGTGGATCCATCGGCGTTCTGGCCGATCTGCAAACGTATCGGACAACGATCTCATTTGACGGGGGAGCGCCGCAGGAGTTTGAGGCATGGAACGTGATGGTCGCCAATGGCAAGATGTCGGGCGGCCGACTAGAAGTTGCTCCTCGGGCAATCGTGGATGACGGCTATTTAGATATCGTCATCATTCGCGACGGGACGTTGATCGACATTGCGAAGCTAACGGCTCAAGAGCTGTTGAACACCTACATTGAGTCGGATCAGGTGGAATACCGACAAGCGAAAGAAATCCGTATTCGCTCCGAACCGCCACTGCGTTTCTCGATCGACGGCGACATTATCGATGAACAACCCATCGTTTTCCGCAATCGGGCGCGAGCGCTGCGAGTTGCGCGCGGGTAATGAGCGTCGCTCAGTTTGTCACAGTATGCGAGTCAGTAGTTCGCCGTAGCTCGCGTCAATAGTTCGCCGCAACGCGCTAGGCGTCGGGTCTCAGCGTCATGGCGTCTCTGCGT
>JAGQPK010001287.1 GCA_020426755.1 Planctomycetales bacterium | reverse complement strand
TTTATTCCCGGCAGCGGCAATCAGCCGCCCATTTGCTGCAATGGCGAGACACCGAATGCTCCCCAGTCCGCCGTCAGGCTGCGGGAGCCATTCGGTCGGCGGAAACTTGGCCAAGGACTCATCCAGACTGATGGCCTGCTGTAGCATTTCGATCGCACCTTGCTCGTCGCCGGCACGCCGGAGTTCTTCGGATCGCCGCGAGTAATAGTCGGCGTTGCCACGCAAGGCAAGTTTCTGCGCGGGTTGCTGCTGAAGCTCATCGTGCGTGAACGATTGAGAACGTTCCACGTACTCGGGTGGCCGCCGTACGGTGATCTGCACCTGATCGACGGGGACCGGCAGCACGTACTGGCCGCCTGGCTGCGAGGTCAAAGCTTCACCATCCAAGATGATTTCAGCATCTGTCGGAGTGACATCTAGTTGCCATTCCGTTACCGCGACAACTCCTCCACCGCCCTGTTGCTGGCCATCGGGTCGATTCCAGATCAAGTTGACGGCGACGCCGATCAGCGAGGCGGCCGCAACCAGGAGCGCTCCAACCGTCACGATTGGCCAACGTCCTTTTGTCGGCGCTGGTTCGCCCGCCACAGCACGTCGCAACTCCGCCACCATTTCCGCCGTGGTGTTGAATCGATCCTTGGGATTGACTGACGTGGCGCGCTGCAGCACCTTCCGCTCCGCCGGCGGGACATCCGCAAACTTCAACTTGCCGCGCTTGTGCGACTCCAAGACATCAAGATATTCCAGCGTTTCGAACGGGAGCTGCCCGGTGCGCAATTCGTAGTAGGTAACCGCCAACGAATACTGATCCGAGGCGCTACTTGGCTTCTTTTCGATGCATTCGGGTGCCATGTAGGCGGGCGAACCCACCATACTTGTCGCGGTCGCCGACATCGATTGCCCGGCTAACGTGCGTGTGACGCCAAAGTCACAGATCAGGACCGAACCGCCCATCAACAAGATATTGGCCGGCTTGATGTCGCAATGCTGCAAGGCAACTTTGCCAGAGCCCAGATCGTGTTGCGGTGAGTTGAGAAAGTCGATGCCCTTGGCTACTTCTTCCATGTACGTCAGCAATTCGTCTGCTGGAATGCCCGCATGGCCCTCCGCCTGGTGCTCTTTCAAACGGTCAGCCAACGTTTTGTCGCCCAGCAGTTGCGCCACCACCAACCAAGCCGGCTCAGTCGAACGAGATTCACGCGGCGAGACGACGAGTGTTTCCGTAGCCGCGTTTTTGGGCGTTGACGCGATGCTGGCCATCAAGTCGTCATCCAGCACTTTGCCATCTTCATCAAGGAGCCACAGCGCCGTGATCGGCATCAGATGCGCGTGGCGCACGCCCTTGATCTGCTGAATGCTGCGGAACTCGCGCCAGCCTTCCTTGCCGCCGAGATTCAGAAACTTCAGCGCCAGCGACGTTTTGCCGGGCGACGAGCTTTGCCAAACCTGGCCAAACTGCCCCTTCCCCAGAAATCGCTCTAATTGATAGCCGGGAATCGGTTCGTCACCTGGCCGCAGCATCCGTTTAATCTCCTGTCGCCAGCTAGTGCATTGTCAAAGCTTAATCTTGGGGTTCGCCGAAAGGCATTAGCCGCGGTTTCCGACGCTTCGAACC
>JAGQPK010001286.1 GCA_020426755.1 Planctomycetales bacterium | reverse complement strand
ACAGCGGAAGTGCTGGAGGTGATGTTGTTCCTGATGGGGATCGCCTGCATCATCCTGGAGATCCTGGTGATTCCCGGCTTTGGCATCTTCGGTTTGGGCGGTGGTGCCATGGTGTTGGCATCCCTGGTGTTGGCCAGCCAAACATTTGTGTTGCCCACGAACGACTATCAGTGGCGTGCGTTTTCGCAATCGATGACGACGGTGCTGCTGGCAGGCGTCGGAGTCTTCGCGATGCTGTTTTTGTTGCGACAGAATATCCATCGAGCTCCGTTGTTGCGGCGAGTTGTTTTGATGCCGCCTAGCGACGATGAACGCGAGTTGCGTTTGCAGCGTGAAAGCGGTACACACTACGAGTGGCTGTTAGGACAGATAGGTGTCACTCGTACGCAACTCATGCCCTCCGGTAAAGCGACGTTCGGTGACTTGACTGTGGATGTGATGAGCGAAGGTGAGTTGATTGATCGCGGCGCTCGAGTGGTGGTCGTCGAAGCGAAGGGGAATCGCGTGATTGTTCGAGCGAGCAAAGGCCTGGTTTGATGAGCTCGATGTTTTGGCCTTCGATCGTGTTGCTCGCCGCGATCGCGCTACTGGTATTGGAGCTGTTTGTACCTTCCGCCGGCGTGATTGGTGTCTTGTCTGCGCTCGGGTTCGGCTCGGCCATCATCATGGCCTTCATGAACGGCGGCCTGCAGATGGGGACGCTGTTCGTCGCGGTCACGGTAGTGCTCGTCCCGATCGTACTCAACTTCGCTTTAAAACTCTGGCCCAAGACCTACCTGGGCCAGAAAATGTTGAACCAGCCATCACCTGCCGAGCAGGCCGTGCCTGCGGAGCATCGCCAGCGGCAACAGTGGATCGGGCAGGTCGGGATCGCCCTGACGCCGCTCTTGCCAGCAGGGGCAATCCGTATCGAGGATCGGACGGTCGACGCTATCAGCGACGGGACGCCGGTTGATAAAGGTGCGATCGTGGAGGTTGTGGCCGTCCGCGGAGTGCACTTGATTGTGCGACCGCGCTTGGAGCCGCTGGCGGAGTTTGATGCGCCGGCGCCAGATCGGCCGCTGGACCAAGACGTTCCAGATCCGTTCGATGATTCGTTGTCTTGACAATAGGGGGCGGGTGCGATACGAAGGCGCGTGGATATAACTTGTGCGATGTGTTTGCCGAAGGATTCACAATGACATTAACGCCGCGTCCGCTCCTGGCCCAACTCCCTCCCGAGGTCATGACAGGCATCCTGATCGTCTTGGCGATCGGTGCCCTGATCGTGTTCGGCGTGTTTGCTCGTTATTTTCGGCTTTGGATCCAGTCCGTAACGACGGGAGCCGGCATCACGATTTTCGACTTGCTAGGAATGACCTTCCGCAAAGTAAATCCGTCGATCATCACTCGCTGCAAGATCATGGCGGTGCAGGCGGGGCTGGATGAATCGACGGGGCTGACGAGTAAATCGTTGGAAGCTCACTACTTGGCCGGCGGCAATGTTGCTCAAGTTATTCGTGCTTTGATTGCAGCGAACAAAGCCAAAACGATTGCTCTTAGTTATCACGAAGCAACCGCGATTGATCTCGCTGGACGTGATGTTCTGGAAGCGGTGCAAACCAGTGTCTATCCCA
>JAGQPK010001285.1 GCA_020426755.1 Planctomycetales bacterium | reverse complement strand
GTTGCCGGGGCCGAACGTCAGTCGGGCTTTCTGTTCTTGGGCCCGCGGCACATGCACTCAAGTCGACCACTTTGACGCGGGCACGACCAATGTCCGCGTCCGTGGCAAGCACACCGTACCACACTTCTCGCTGGACAACGAGCGATGCATACGCCGTTCCTCACTCCCATCAAGCTCCGGCGCCGATGGTACATCGTTTGCAAAACGATCGCTGCAGTTACAACTGGTCATGAAATGAAAGGAACAGCGTTATGTTTGTACAGGAGACCGTTCTGACAGAAGGTATCGCTCAATTGTCATACTTGGTTGCGGACACGTCATCTGGCAAAGCAGCGGTCATCGATCCACGTACCGACGTCGAGATCTATGAAGAACTCGCGCGTAAGCATGGCGTGTCAATCACGCATATTTTTGAAACGCACATCCATGCCGATTTTGTGTCGGGAAGTCGTTCATTGGCGGAGCGAGTCGGTACCGCGAAGATCTTTCTCAGTGGCGAACAAGCAAAGTACCAGTTTGACGCAGAGAGTGTGCGCGACGGGCAGGAATTTGATTTTGGAACATTCAAGCTAACCAGTCGGCACACTCCCGGACATACGCCCGAACACCTTTCTTTCTTGTTGAGTGAGCAAGCTCATCCGGACCAACCGTGGGCAGTGTTCACCGGTGATTCACTATTCGTTGGATCGGCAGGGCGACCTGACCTACTTGGGGCAACTCAAACCGAGGAGTTGGCTGAGGCACTTTACGACACGCTGTACGACTTCTACTTGAAACTCGAAGATTACATCACGATCTACCCTGGACACGGAGCAGGCTCTGCTTGTGGTGCGTCGATTGGCGATCGACTCAACAGTACAATTGGTTATGAGCGACGCACAAACGGCTTCTTGTCCTTCCCGAATCGAGAGGCCTTCGTTGCTTTTGTCACCGATGCACCGCCCGTGCCCTGGCATTATCCGCATCTGAAAAAAGTGAACGCGGGCGGTCCCATGGCAATGGACCGCTTGCCAACAATTCCCGCTCTGCCGCCGCGCGAGTTTCGAAAAGTCTCCCGTGAGGCAGGCGTCACGATCATCGATACGCGTTCGATGACGTCTTTCGGCGGTGGTCACGTGCCGGGTGCAATCAACATTGGCGATCGTCCCGACATCTCGCCGTGGGTGGGTGAATTGTTCGATCTGGACCAGCGCTTACTACTAATTGTTGATCACGATCAGAATGTGGAAAAGCTCCAGAGATTCATTGTGCGCACAGGCCACAACAACTTCGCCGGGTACTTAGCCGGCGGCATGAAAGCTTGGGAAACCGCCGGTATGCCGCTTGAGCGACTCGATCAGATGACCGTTCACGAATTGAAAGAGCAAACGGGAAACAACAAGACGCTCCTGGATGTACGCTCGCCGGATGAGTGGCAGGCCGGCCACATCCCAGGAGCCGTACATTATTTCATCGGCGACATGCGCGACCGAATCAATGGATTAGAAAAGGACGCGCACTACATAACGTACTGCGCAAGTGGCTACCGCGCCAGTATTGCATCGAGTCTCATGCAAGCGCGTGGGTTCAAGCACGTCACCAATGTGCCCGGCAGCTGGGACGCTTGGACCGCTGCTG
>JAGQPK010001284.1 GCA_020426755.1 Planctomycetales bacterium | reverse complement strand
CACGGAATACTCTGGCATGAAGTTGGTGTTGTTCTTGACCGCCGAGTTCATTCACATGATCACGGCATCGTTCTTGATCGTCATGCTGTTCTTGGGTGGCTGGCACTTGCCGTTCGTAACAGGGAGCGGTAGCGACATCGGTTGGGGCGTGGCAGTGCTACGAATCCTGGTGTTGATGACGAAGACCTTCTTCGTGATCTTCTTTTTCATGCTGATTCGTTGGAGCTGGCCGCGGTTTCGCTTCGACCAGCTGATGACACTGGCGTGGAAGATCATGCTGCCACTCGGACTCTTGAATTTGTTCGCAGTGGTAATGATTAGTGAAATGCAACATCCAAGCTGGCTGGGTGATCGGTTCTCGAATGGCTCGGCGATGTTAGTCGGCTGGCTGGTCGCGATGGGTGGTTGGTTGGCGGTCGCCTTGAGCCGGCCATTGATCACCGACAATCGACCGCTGTTGTCCACAAGCATCGAGCGTCAATAACGAGTGACAACGCGCGAGCGAACTTGAAGATTCTTCGATGGGAATACTCACATGAAAGCTGACGATTCAAGCATCACCTGGGTTGAAGAGCCCAAGCTGGGCATCGCAGGACGGATGTACCTGCCGCTCTTGTTTGGTGGACTCACGACGACCTCGAAGCATCTCGTCAGCCCCAAGGTGACGGTTAGCTATCCGGAAGAAGAACCGGAGATCGGCAATCGACTGATCTATCGCGGCGTGCATCGACTCAATCGGGATAGCGAAGGACGCGTGAAGTGCGTGGCCTGTTTCTTGTGCGCGACGGCTTGCCCGGCTCATTGCATCGACATCATCGGAACGGAAAGTCCTTGGCCGGATCGAGAGAAGTATCCGCAGAGCTTTTCAATTGACGAGCTGCGTTGCATCTACTGTGGCATGTGCGAAGAGGCTTGTCCTGTGGATGCGATCGAGTTGACGAGTTTGTACAACCTGACTGGCCGCAGCCGCGAAGAAATGGTGTTCGACAAAGAGAAGTTGCTGAGCGTTTACGATATGACGAAAGACGCCGAGCCCATGAAGTCATCCCAATTGGGAGGGACGAAATGACAGACGTATTCACTCGTACGATGCCGGTCGCGTCAGCCTGGTTGCTGGGCGAGGCGACTGCGGCTACCAAGGAAGGCTGGGGCTGGCTGTTGGCTGCCGCCTTCCTGGTCTACGCTCTATGGGAGGCGATGCCCAGCGGCAAATTGCCCACGACTGCGCGTCGTGTGCGCGTCGCGATCAGCGGATTCGTGGGACTCGTGTTGCTCTGGTATCACGTGCCGCGTATGGGCCAGCTTCCGATGGAAGTCGGCTTTGTGGTCTTCGCATTGATTACTCTTGTGGCGGCTGTCGCCACAATTTCTTCACGTAGTCCGATGTACTGCGCGATCTGGTTTGCGGTGACGCTGCTGGGAACGGCCGCGCTGATGATGATGCAGGGCGCCCAGTTCTTGGGAATCGCCACCGTCGCTGTCTATGCTGGCGCGATTGTGGTGACGTTCCTGTTCGTCCTGATGTTGTCGCAACCAGAAGGGCATTCGTTTTACGATCGGATTAGCTGGGGGTCGGCACCGCGGTTTCTGGGGTCGCTAATTGCAACCCTGTTGATCCTCAT
>JAGQPK010001283.1:1386-1623 GCA_020426755.1 Planctomycetales bacterium | reverse complement strand
GAAGTTGACTGCGATCACATCGCCAACGGGTGCGCTGGGCGAAATCGTATAATACACGCGAAACAGCGGCACCCAGCCGTCCGCTGAAGTCAGCGTCACAGGATGACTGAGATCCGCCGTCGCTCCCTGGACCTGTAAACGCTGCGACCACAACATTGCCTGGAAGTTCGTCGACGTACCGCTGACTGGCGTTCGCGGAACTTGCGAAACACTTTGGAAATCGATCAGGTCATTTGC
>JAGQPK010001283.1:0-1300 GCA_020426755.1 Planctomycetales bacterium | reverse complement strand
AATTCCGCATCCCAAGCCGTTAACGTTTGTTTGGCTTGCTGCGTGCGAACGAGCACCTCAAAGCTGTTCTCCTCGCCCGCCGCGACATCCTGGTCGCGGATGTCGAGTTGTAGATCGGCGTGGGCAAGCTTGGGTGTGGGGCCGCAGAGGATTGCCGCCGCAACGACAGGCATGGCGATAAGCCACGTCGTTACGCATGCAGTCGAGGTGTTTTGATCCAGTTGAAATGAACGTTCCATCATTCAATGCCTTGCTTCAGTGCGAATCCTTAACTTACTTCGTCACGCCACACGCATTGACGGTCAACGCTGGCCAACGCCTGTAGTAGTAGATCGACCGCAAACGATTCGTCGGCGGCAAGCTCATCCGCGACATCGTCGCTCTGATCTGCTGCTGCCGCCACGGCCGCCAACGCCGAATACGCCGCCAGTGGTAACGGACCGACGAAGCTTGCGTAAAATGACGGATCCGTGAACACTCCGTCAACCGCTCCGCGTGGTCGCGTCCCCAGTGAAACGCCATTCGACTTCGGTGGCGTTGTGACTGGATCCGGCACCACTGGATCCGGCACCACTGGATCCGGCACCACTGGATCGGAAACCACTGGATCGGGATCGACATTTGTCACGGGGTCGGTAGGGAAGGTCGCGCGCGGTTGCCCTTCTGGGAGCAGCGTGAACTGGAGCAAGCGAACGTAGGTCAGGTCGGTCAGGTCAATTTCGCCGGAGCCATCGAGATCCGCGCTCGCCACGTAGCTGTTCGATTCGCTGGTCGTGTCGAGTCGACTTTGCACGATGCTCGTGTCGACGATGTTGACGAAGCCAGCTTGCTCGGTCATCTGTGCGACGTCGCCTGGCAGGACATCGAAGCGGAAATAGAAATCACCACCGGCTGCCCCATCTCCGGATGGGAACTGCACCGGCGTTTCACTCTCGATATCTTGCGGGTTCGTTAACCATTCGCCATCTAGGTGTTGTCCGGCGACATTCGTGACGTCGTCGCTCAGTCGGAGCAGGATCCGGTCGGCCGGAAACCCATCTGCCCCAAGTTTGTCGGCCGCGAACTGCATGCGCCACGTTGCAACATGTGTATCCGCATTGTACGTGAAACTGGCAACGTCATAGCTCGTACGTTTGACGCCGACGATTTGCAGGTCGCTGGAGTCGATTGCGACGGCCTGATCAAAACGAATCGAGATCGTATTCAAATTGGCCCATGGCAGCGGGGCAAGTTGTTGTCCGGAGTTGGCCGACAGCACGTAGCCAACGGCGTCAGATACGGTGCCGAACAGTGCCGCGCG